>CANRGA010000060.1 GCA_947630055.1 uncultured Bacilli bacterium | reverse complement strand
GATCGGTCAAGCGTTCGAATCGCTTCGGAGACACCATTTGATAATTATCCCCATATATTTTGGGGATTTTATTTTGCTTATTTAATTTCAATTTTTTCTAACTCTTCTTTTTTGATTTTTTAATATAATTTCCGATTTAATATTTGCTTTTTTTGCGAATTTTTTAAAAAAGATGACATTTTTTTCTTATTTTCTTAAAATTCCTAATGGTTGTGTGACAGTATTTATTATTTATATTCTTTAATTTTTAATCTATAAAAAAAGGATAATCATTAGAGATATCCTATTTGGTAGCGCCTAAATAATTAGGCAAAGTTGCTATCTATTTTGTGTTTAACCTATTACTAGGTCGCCGAAGCTAGGCTGGGCTACCAACTCCCGTCATTAATAGTATATGAAAATTTATAACTATTATCAATTTATATTTGTTTAATCAACTTTATTGTTGACAAAATTAATAGCTTGTTTTTTATTATTTTTCCTTTCCTTTTTAACATTGTCCCATTTTATAGGAATTACATCTTTTAATGCTTCACTAGCAGTTATTGTAGTTCTTTTTAATTGAAAAAAACCCTTTGGAAATTTAATTTTGTTTTCTTTTTTCATAGTAACAGCCTCTTTTCTTTTTTCTAAATATTATTATACTTAATAGAAGGTAATAGAACAATAATACAGTTTTCTTAAATTAATACTATCGTTTTCCCCCCACTTGGGGAAAACGATTATCAACTAAGCTTTTGTATATTATTTTTATCAAATTCTTCTTTTTCAATTTGCTTAATTGATTTATTAGGAGTAGGTAAATTTTCTGGCATAGTACCACCTATTTTTTCAATTGTATCTCTTATGGCTTTACCTACAACATAATGGGTATCAGTAGCCTTTTGTTCGCTAGGTGTTTGTTGTTTTTCAAGTAGTGCTTCAGTTTGGGTTATTCTAAAAATATTAGCACCTAATTCAACGCTTCCCATATTATCTAAAATATTTTCTCTATATCTTAAACCTTTTCTTTTGGCAATATCATCAGCTGTTTCGCCATTATATAAACCTTTATAACCGGCATTTGTAAATTTATCAAAATTTTTGACACCTTTTTTTCTAGCAACTTTATATAAAGCCTTATTACCAATTCTTGATTGTTTTCTTCTATATAATCTTTTTTCATCTTCTGATAATTTACTATATTCTTCTTCAGTTAATTCCATTTTTCTTGTTTGAATAGCAAAATAAGTTTGACCTAATGCAACAATATCTTTTCTAACATCTGCATTTTGTACGATTAAATAACAAGCATATCTTGATAATTTATAATCGTTTTGCTTTCTTTTAGCTCCTGAACCTATTTCTACCATTTTGCCGATGTCGGCAAAATGGTCATTAATATTATTATTGCTTAACTTACAAGCAATTTTTGCTTTATCAATAACACTTAAAAAATTTTTCCATTTTGTATATTCAAGTGCTATCATTAAATCTCTAGCATACCAGTATTCATTACCATATTCATCAATATGTTTAATATCTTCAAATGTTTTTTCTTGATATTCAATTAAATTGTTTTTCATAATTTTTCTTTCCTTTCTTTAATATAATTTTCGCTTTACTATTTTTTTCTTTATCGTTTTTCCCACGTGGGAAAAATGGTTATTAATGAGTTTATAATCTTTTTAATTTTACTTTTATCGTTTTGCTGACTTCGGCAAAACGATAATTAAATCTCAATTAATGGCTATTTAAAAATTTTTTAACTACTATAAATACATATATAATTTCCTCCCTCTACTTATATATATTGCGTTAATAGGCTGATTTCCTTTTTTTCTATGAAAGTTTTTTAAAAAAATTGCATTTTTTAATTATTTTCTTGCATTATTTATTAATTACTAATAATATTATTAGTAGGTGACACATGAAAATAAAAAAATATTTATTATCAATTCTTTTAATGTTATCACTTTTAATTATTACTTATTTTGTTATTTTAAAAGATTGTGATTTTAATTTATTAATTAGTTCTATAGAAAATACTAATTCTTGGTATTTACTTTTAGCATGCATAAGTATATTTATGTATATTACAATGGGTAGTTTATTAATAAAATGTATTTTAAAATATTTTAAACATCACATTAATATGTATCAAGCATTTGGTTATCATTTTACTGAAGTTTATTTTTCTTCAATTACCCCTAGTTATGTTGGTGGTCAACCAGTGCAAATGTATGAAATGAAAAAAGATGGTATTCCTTATGAAGAGAGTAGTCTTATTATTTTATTTACTAATATGTTAAATAGACTTGTCTTAATAATTTTAGCTAGTGTTTTATTTATTATTTATTTTAAAGAAATATTTGGTATTAGTACTCTTTATAATATTTTAATTGGTTTAGGTTATGTATCAACATTACTTATTATATTTTTATTTGCTAGTTTAATATATTCAAAGAAAATAGCGAGTTTAGTTTTAAAAATAGTATGTTTTTTTATAGATCATTTTAAATTTATCAAAAATAAAAATGAGAAAAAAGATAAGTTTAAAGAGATGATAAAAAATTATCAAGCATGTGCTAAAATAACTAAAGAAAATCCTAAATTAATAATAGAGGCATTTTTCATAACTTTATTGCAAAGAATATTTTTATTACTTACTAGTTATCTTGTATATTTAGCTTTTGGTTTATCTAAATATTCTTTACTTTTAGTTATAACTTTCCAAATATGTGTAACACTTGGATCTGATTTAATGCCAACTCCTGGTGGGGTAATGATTAATGAAGGTATGCTTCTTGGGATAAATAGACTTTTATATGGTAAGAAATTAGCCTTATCTGGAATGATTATGCAAAGAAGTTTAAATTTTTATATTTTAATTATTATAAGTGGTATTTTCTATATGATTTTCCATTTTCGAAAGAATTTTGTAAAAAAATCGTGAAAAAAAAGGAAACCCGCGAAAAAAAGCTAATAATATAAGTGAAAGGAGAAAAAATTTTTCATTTAATTCATTGCTTTTTGATATATAAATTTGAAAGAAAGAAGATGATGTTTATGAATAAAAAAGAATATTTAAAATCACAAAAAGATTGTGCTAAAATGTTGGGACTTTCTTTAAAGAAATATAATGAAAGTTTAAAAAATATTAAAGTTGTGAAATTTAAAAATAAAAAAGCAAATAAAAAAGAGACAATAAATATATTAAATGAGTTTGGATTAAATGAAAATGATTTAAAAAAGCATATATGTTAGAACAAAAACCTAAGATAGGCGAAATTTGGTTAGTAATTATGCCAATTATTTATGTTGAAAATGAAGAAGTTAGTTTTAAAACGCAAAAAAGGCCAGTATTAATTTTAGATGATGGTCGTGGTTTTATCGTCGAAGAAGACAATAAAAATTATCATGTTTTTAAACTAACTAGTCAAAAT
>CANRGA010000059.1 GCA_947630055.1 uncultured Bacilli bacterium | reverse complement strand
TTTGTGAATGTACTTGTATCTATTGAAGTTGTATAATTTCCCATATCCCATATCTTATATTGATATCTTGGTATCCACACAAAATAACTTTCTATATCTTTTTCAAGTATATGATCTCCTACTTGATAATTAGTATTACTTGGATTATCTACTAATATTACTGCATTAGCCCATCTTTTTTCAGAATAATTATACCATTCACTATTTAAATTGGCATAATATACTTCTCCATTGGGTTTTATTTCAACAGGTATTAATGGGTCTTTTAATACTGGATCTGCTCCATTTAATATTGGATCTATCCACTTTTCTTTATGTATTCCACTTCTTTCATATAACTCATCTATTGAACTTTGTACTTCTTTATAACTACCATTACTTTTACTATTATCATATGATATTTTATTACTTTCTATATATGCCTCTACTGCATATACACTACTTACTGATACTACTAATCCTAATATCATACCTAATATGAACTTATAATTATTTTTTATTACTTTTTTCATCTAATCTTATCCTCTCTTTATATGTCGTATCATTGCACTTTATTTTATAAGATTATTATATAATACCCCCCCCGAGAGTCAAGATTTTTTAATTTTTTTCAAACAAAAAAGCACAATTTTTATTTTGTGCTTCTTATTAATTATATTTATTCACCTTTAACTTGGCTCATTACTTCTTCTGCAAAGTTATCATTTCTTTTTTCCATACCTTCGCCAACTTCATAACGAACCATTTTAACTACTTCACCATTATTATTTGCTACATATTTAGCTACAGATAAATCTCCATCTTTGATAAATGGTTGTTCAACTAAACAAATTTCTTTAAAGAATTTCTTAATTCTACCTTCAACCATTTTTTCAGCGATATCAGCAGGTTTTCCTTCATTCATTGCAAGTTCTTTTTGAACTTTTCTTTCATTTTCAACAACATCTTCAGGAACTTCATCAATATTTAAATATAATGGTTTCATAGCAGCAGCTTGCATTGCTACATCTTTAGCAATTTCAGCATTTGCTCCTTTAAGTACAGTTAATGCTGCAATTTTGCCACCCATATGTAGATAAGTACCAAATACTTCACCTTCATTTAAAGTAACAATTTCAAATCTTCTTAAAGATAATTTTTCACCGATTTTAGCAACCATTGCGACAATATAATCTTTAACTTTACCATTTTCAGTTTCAACTTCGTTTGCTTCTTCTAATGTTTTAGCATCACTTTTTAAAAGTGCATGTCCAATAACATTAATCATATTAACAAATTCTTCATTTTTAGAAACAAAGTCTGTTTCAGAGTTTACTTCTAATATAATAGCTTTATTACCATCCACAAAGATATTAGCTAGTCCCTCAGCAGCAATACGAGATTCTTTTTTAGCGGATTTAGCAATGCCCTTTTCTCTTAAATAGTTCATTGCTTCATCCATATTACCATTGCATTCAGATAAAGCCTTTTTGCAATCCATCATACCAGCGCCTGAAGTTTCACGTAATTCTTTGACCATACTTGCTGTAATTTCCATAAAATTTTTTCCTCCTTTTTATTTTAAATTATCAATTAATTCATCTTTTTTCATGGTACTATAACCTTTAATACCAGCTTCTTTAGCCATTGCTTTAAGTTCAACTAAAGTTTTTTTAGATAAATCTTCTTTTTCTGTCTTTTCAGACTTTTTAGCAGTTTTTTTAGGTTTTTCTTCCTTTTTTTCTTCAACTACTTCTTCTTTTTTTAGTTCTTTAACTTTTGCTTCTTTTTTAGGAGCTTTCTTTACTTCTTTAACTTCTTTTTCTTCTATGGAATCATCTTTTTTAGCTTGATCAAATTTATCTGATTTAATTAATTCTTCCATATTAGTTTCTTCTTTAGAAGTACCTTTTTTATCTTCTTCACTAATGTAATCAACCATTTCAAGTCCATTAGCTTCACAAATAGCATTATTAAGTACACCAAGCATAACTTTAATACTTCTAACAGCATCATCATTACCTGGGATAACAAAATCTACATCATCTGGATCGCCATTAGTATCAACAATACCAAATACTGGAATATTTAGTTTTCTTGCTTCTTTAACAGCGTTGTATTCTTTCTTAGGATCAACAACAATTAATGCTTGTGGTAATTTATCCATATCTCTAATACCACATAGAATACGATTTAATTTGTCATATTCTTTCTTTAAACCGATAACTTCTTTTTTAGGTAAAACATCAAATTTACCATCTTTTTCCATTGCTTCGATTTCTTCAAGTCTTTTAACACGACGACGAATAGTTCTAAAGTTAGTAAGTGTTCCACCTAACCATCTTTCAGTTACATAGAAAGATTTACTACGTAGAGCTTCTTCAACACAAACTTCTTGAGCTTGTTTTTTAGTTCCAACAAATAAGAACTTTCCTCCATTTTCCGCAATTGTTTTGATTTCATTGTATGAAACCTCTAACAATTCTTGGGTTTTTTGCAAGTCAATAATATATATATCTTCTCTTGCTGTAAAGATATATTCTTTCATTTTTGGATTCCATCTTTTAGTTTGATGACCAAAATGAACTCCAGCTTCTAATAAATAACTCATAGAAACTACGGCCATAAAATAATCACTCTTCCTTTCGTTTTTCTTCTTAATTTTTAATACCCTTACCACTTAATATAACTTAAGCACTCGGCGTGGGCTAAAAATTAATGTCTATTTGACTTTTAAAGCCATACCTATTGTAACAAATTATATGCATTAATACAAGAAAAAAATGCTATGTA
>CANRGA010000058.1 GCA_947630055.1 uncultured Bacilli bacterium | reverse complement strand
GCTGTCTCCCGTAGGAGTCTGGGCCGTGTCTCAGTCCCAGTGTGGCCGATTAACCTCTCAGTTCGGCTACGCATCGTCGCCTTGGTAGGCCATTACCCCACCAACTAGCTAATACGCCGCAGGCCCATCTCCAAGCGATGCTTTAAGGGCATCTTTACTCCGTAGAGCACATTCGGTATTAGCAATCGTTTCCAACTGTTATCCCCAACTTAGAGGCAGGTAACCCACGTGTTACTCACCCGTTTGCCACTAGATGGAAAATCCAAATCAAAAGATATCCTGCTCTTGTGCAAGCACTCAAGCTCTCAATCAGTCTCAATGGGCCATCTCGTTCGACTTGCATGTCTTAGGCATGCCGCCAGCGTTCATCCTGAGCCAGGATCAAACTCTCAATAAAAAAGATTTTATAATTCAAATCTTATATTTAAGTTTTTTCCTAAGCTACTCAAATTGACTTTTTACTTAGTTTTCAAAGATCATTTTTGCACTTCTTTTCCGATGTGCACTAGTAATATACCAAATTGAAAATAAAATGTCAACAAAAAAATTACTTTTTTTTACATTTTTTGCTTTTTTACACTTTTTAGGCATAAAATAAGGCATTTTCTTTGAATATTACCTATATATTTATATGAAAAAAATAGCAAATAAATGTCAAATTTATTTGCTATTTAATATTTTTTTATACTTTTCTAAGTATTCATTTAATATTTCCCTGTTAAAAGGTCCAACATTTTCTTGTTTCATTTGAATTAATTTTTCAAGTTCTTTATTAATAACAAATTCTAAGTCTTTAGAATAATGCATAATCTTTTTATGATACTTATATTCATTTTTATCCAAAATTCGATATCCACCATCAGGAAATACTCGTAAATCTAGATCATAATCAATATATTTAAGAACTCCATCATCCCAAAGATAAGGGGATGCTATATTGCAATAATAAAATAATCCAAATTCTTTAAACTGAGCCATTATATTAAACCAATGATGCTTATAATATATAATGATAGCAGGTTCTTTTGTTCTATGACCTCTACCATCCTCTTCTATTAGCATTGTTTTATAATTACCACATACTAGGTAATCTTCTGTTTCTTCAATAACTGTCGATTTTTCACAAATACTATTAATATGTCCATTATGTTTATAACAATGGAGTTTAAAGTTATCACCCATCTTATGTAACATTTAAACCATCTCTTCATTTAAATTATACTATATATTATTTTTTCGAACAATAAAAAATATGCCTATACTAGACATATTATTGTAATAATTCTATCGCTTTTTGTAATTGGTAATCATTATTTTCATCATTATCTATACTAAAATCGGGAACAATACCAATACCGTCAATACATTTTCCAGATGGTGTCAACCACTTTGCAGATGTATATTTAACAGAATCGCCATTATCAAGTTCAGCAACTTGTTGTACTTTTCCTTTACCATAAGTAGTCGTTCCTACTAAAGTAGCATTATAACTTTCTTTTAGAGCTGCTGCTAATATTTCAGAAGCAGAGGCTGATGTATGATTTGTTAATACTACTATTGGATATGTTTTCTTTTCTTTAGTTTCATCCTTATAAGCAAAAGTATTATTACTTGTTTGCAAAGAATATATTATTTTGCCTTCTTCTAAAAAAAGAGATGCCACATCTTCAGCAGCAGATAAATAACCTCCCACATTATCTCTAACATCAATTATAAGAGCAGTCATACCTTTTCCTTCTAATTCACTTAATGCTCTTTTCACTTGAACATCTAAGTTTTCAGAAAATTTTGTTATATCTAAATAACCAATTGTAGAATTTTCTATCATTTTATAATTAATGGTTGTGTTTTCTAAAGCTTCTTTAGCAACATTAAATTTTAATATTGTCCCATTCCTATTTATTTCTAATTCAGCATTTTTACTTTTACTATCCTTAATAATATTTTTTATTTCATCACTACTCATATTTTCTACATTAGTACCATTTAATTTTAAAATTATATCTTTTGGTTTTAAACCAGCTTTTTCTGCTGGAGATCCCGCAATTACATCAACAATTTCGTTATTTGTTATCGAAATACCAATTCCATCATATGTTGCAGCTAAATCATCAATTATATCACTATATTCACTATCATCTAAATAAGTTGTATATTTATCTCCTAAAAAATTAACCATTGCTTCTTCTGCAGCATTAAGCATACCTTCTTTATCAATATTATCGTAATATTTAGATAAAAGAGTATTATAAACATCAATAAATTCTTGTAATTCCTTATCCTTTACTATATCACTTATATTATTAGAAGAATTATTTAACATGATAACACCTGTTGTTACACTAGCCACAATTGATGTTACTATCATTATTATAATAATTTCTAATAAATTAAATCCTTTTACTTTTTGCATTTTGTGACCACTTCCCACATTTTAATTTTAACATGGGCCATAAAAAAAAGAAAGTAAATTACTTTCTAACTTAATTTTTTTTGTATAGTTGTGTAATCTTCTATATATTCTTTAATCTTACCATCTTTAATATATAATAAAGTTAAATCACCAAAATCTAAATCTTCTATTTTTTTTGCATTAGGATTACTTTTATTATCTTCATTTACATTATAATATTTTTTATTAAGACCATTATTTAAATCTAAAAAATATATTTTTACGTAATCTTTTTCAGTAGATTTACTCTTATATTGTGATATTATTGCTGAATATTCTATAGCCTTATTGGCATCACTATCATATGCTAAAACATAATATTCATCATATGGACGATTTAAAAGTGTTCCAACAGTTAATTTATCATAACTAATTGTTACACTTGAATTATCTTCTGTTTCTTTTTCTTCATCTTTCTTAAATATTTCTGTTAAACCATAAATAACTCCAACAAATAAACCAATTACAATAACAATAATAATAAATCTTTTTACTTCATTTTCTTCTTCTGTAGCACCGCCACCAAGACCACGAATCTTTTTATTACTATTTTTAAACATTGGATTTTCTTTCATTTTTTTGCTCATTATAAACCCTCCTATCAATATAATTATAACTAAATATTGAGGCAAAAGCAATTATATAATAAAAAAATCTATAGTATTTATTTAAACTATAGATTTCAGACTGTTGACAAAGTAAATTTTTGTTAATGGTCTTTTTATTTTAAGAAAAATATAATATAATAAAGAAGTA
>CANRGA010000057.1 GCA_947630055.1 uncultured Bacilli bacterium | reverse complement strand
TAACTTAAATGGTTTATTACTACTCCATCTTTCGTTAATGTTAACATTCTCTCTTCATACTCCTTCACTACTTTATCCCTTTTTCCTAATTCTTCTTTACTTTCTTTATTTAAATTTATTAGTGCTGTATCTAATTCTTCATTATAATTATATCCTCTTTCTATTATTTGCGAATAATATGATGCATAATATGATAAATTCCTTACCTTTGTACTACTACTAAAATTACTATTTAACTCTACTAAGATATGTTTCCCTGTATTTGCCTCTACTATTAAATCTGTTACTTTTACTCTTTCCGATTTTCTTCTTACTTTTAATTCTGTTGGCACAAATTCTATAACATGCACTTTTTCTTCTAAGATATCTGATAATATATAATCAAGTATTCTAGTATCATTTTCATTTGCTATGATAGCTTTAAAGATAGAATCATACATTAAAACTGGTTTATCTTGAAGTATAAAACTCATTATTGTTTTTCACCTCCTCTCACTTATATTATTAGCTTTTTTTGCGGGTTTCCTTTTTTTTTCAGATAAATTTCTTTAAAAAAGTATTAAAAATTAAAAAAATCTCCATTTCTGGAGACTATTTTTTAATACTTTGTTTTAAATCATATAAATAATTTAAAGCATCAAGAGGTGTCATATTAAGTGGATCAATACTATCTAATTTCTTTTGTAGTTCTGATTCTTTTTTAGTATTTTCTTCTTCAAAATCTAGACTGAGTTGAATTTTAGGTGCTTCTTTTTTTGTTTTACTGCCATTTTCATATTCTTTTAATATTTCATCGGCTCTTTTTAATAAATCTTCGGGCATGCTTGCAAGTCTTGCCACATGAATACCATAACTTTTATCAATTGCCCCATCTTTAACTTTATGTAAGAATGTAATTTTACCTTCTTCTTCAATGGCTGATACATGAACATTTTTAATAGTTTTAAATCTTTTTTCTAGACTAGTTAGTTCATGATAATGCGTAGAAAATAAAGTTAGAGCATGAATATTTTCATTAATATATTCAAGTATTGCTTGGGCTAGGCTCATACCATCATAAGTAGCAGTACCTCTACCGAGTTCATCAAATATTATCAAACTATTAGGGGTTGCATTAACTAAAGCATTTCTCGCTTCTTTCATTTCAACCATAAAAGTTGATTCACCAGATACTAAATCGTCAGAGGCTCCAATTCGGGTAAATATTTTATCAATAATAGGTAAATTAGCGCTTTTAGCAGGAACAAACGAACCCATTTGCGCCATTAAAATAATAATAGCAATTTGTCGCATATAAGTTGATTTACCACTCATATTTGGTCCCGTAATTAAAATAGTACTTTTACTATCACTCATATGACAATCATTTGCCACATACATATCACCAGATACTATTTCTACTACAGGGTGTCTTCCCTCAACTATATCTAGAACTTTATCATTATTTAAAGTAGGTCTTACTAAATTTAGCTCTTCACTACAAATAGATAGAGATAAAATAGCATCAATTGTACTAATTGTATCTGCTGTTTTCTTAATTTTTAATATTTCTTTTTTAATAATATTTTTAATTTCGGTAAATAAATTATATTCTAGTTCAATAATTTTTTCTTCAGCATTTAAAATAAGAGCTTCTTTTTCTTTTAATTCAGGGGAAATAAACCTTTCATAATTAGTTAATGTTTGTCTTCGTTCCCACCCAAAATTCTCTGTAACTTCTTTAGCTTGACCTTTAGATACTTCAATAAAATAACCAAATACTTTATTAAAACCAACTTTTAAATTTTTAATACCAGTTTCTTCTTTAATTTTGGCTTCTAGACTGGCAATAAACTCTTTGCCACCACTTCTAATACTCTTAAGTTCATCTAATTCTTTATTATAACCATCTTTAATTAAATAACCTTCTTTAATAGATATTGGGGGATTTTCATAAATTGCTGCATCAAGTAGCATATAAATATCTTGATGAGTATCAATATTTTCTTCAAAATTTAGCGTCTCTAATATTTCTTTTATTCTTGGAAGCACTTTTAAACTATTTTTAAATTGTAATAAATCACGACCATTAACACTGCCGGTGGTAATCTTTCCACATAATCTTTCTAAGTCATAAATTTCATATAACAAATTTTTTAATTCATCTTTTAAAATAAAATTATTATTTAATATTTCGATCTTATCATATCTTTTATTTAATTCATCAATGTTTTTTAATGGATGCATTAAAAAACTTTTTAATTTTCTTGAACCCATGGCAGTTTTACATTTATCTAAAAGCCATATTAAAGAATAAGTTCTCTCTTTTAATCTAATTGTTTCAAATAATTCTAGATTTCTAACTGTATGAATATCCATCTCTAAGTAATCTAATTTTTGAATTATTTTACATTCATTAAAATGACTGATACTTTTGAGTTCTTTAACCACCAAATAATAAAATAAATGATTTATACCGGCTTTCTTTCTCGCATCACTTATCGTACTTAAAAAAGGTACTTCTTCATTATAATATTCACTACTAAATACTACTTCAATGCCATATTTATTTTTAAGTAAATCTACTAAAGATACATTTAAATTATCAAGTAAAATAACTTCTTTAATACCTAAACTAAGTATTTCACTAATAAGTTTATCTTCTTTATTTTCTATTGTTAAACTATTAAGTTCACCAGTAGTAATATCAGCATAAGTAATAATAAAAACATCACTAAATTCTAGAATACTCGCAATATAAGAATTACTATGTTCATCTAATATTTCTAAATCAGTAATAGTACCTTTACTTATAACATCAACTACACCACGTTTAACAGTATCTTTAGTACTTTTAGGATCTTCTAATTGTTCACATATGGCAACACGATAACCTTTATTAACTATTTTTTCAATATATGATTTAACGGCATGATAAGGAACACCGCACATTGGTACTTTTTCCTCTAGTCCAGCTGCTTTACCAGTTAAAGTAAGTTCTAATTCACGAGAGGCAATTTCGCCATCTTCAAAGAAAAGTTCATAAAAATCCCCAAGACGAAAAAATAAAAGTTCATCTGGGTATTCATCTTTTATCTCCATATATTGTCTCATCATGGGACTAAGTTTATTACGATCTACTTCATTTCTTTTCATGACTTTTATTATACTATTATTGGTATTTTTTTACAATTATAAATTATTGTAAAAAAATAGATATAATATACTATATCTATTTATAAAATTAAATTTCTAAAAT
>CANRGA010000056.1 GCA_947630055.1 uncultured Bacilli bacterium | reverse complement strand
CCACACTAAATTATATTTTTATAATAGTATTTATAGACATGAAAAAATAAAGAAAGTTATTGTATTGCAAGAGCTATGCGGAAACTTCTGTCAACACCTGCTGAACCAACGCCCCTATCGAAGCCGAACTGACCTGCTAAGCCACCATCATAAGAAAAGCCACCTCGACCGAACCAAGGATCTGTTGAGGAAACAAAGAATGAACGATCGCCATACCAACTATTATGATAACGGATAGAACCATCTTTATCATAATATTGATAAAATGGACCTATTTCTCCGGTGGCATCACCTAATATCATTTTATTATAAGTTGTTACTTCACTATCAGCTTCATATTCATCAATATATCCAACTAATATTTGCGTTGTTATTTCTTCTGCACTAAAACCACTTTTATTTGCAATTGTGCTACCTTTTCTATATGCAGCTACATATTCCCAAGCTCCTCCACTCATATCATATATACCATTTATATTTCCTGTAGTTGAGGCTAAATATCCGGTTGGAGTATTCCAAGGTTGTGTTGTTGATGCTTCTGTATGCACCGCATATGTTCCTTCTCTTGAACTTTGATCTGTGTTTGGCGCTGCACTATAACCTGTATAATAATCTTCTGTATTATTTATATTTACTTCATTTCCTATTCCATATTGTGAATGAGATAAGTATGCTGCAGCTCCCCATTCTGTATTTTTCATCATATGACTATCTAATCCAGTTGCAAAACTTTTTCCAGCAGTAAAGAACTCTTTTACTGTTTTATTTCTTAATGATTCAACACTCGGTTTAATTATTGGGCTATCTATAGTACCTCCTGTTTCAAACTTTCCTACCCATATACCATTTAAATCTTTATTTCCTAATGTGAAAGCAGGATGAGTATAATATTCATTTAAACTTGCTTCATTTTCATTCATTTTCGGTATTGAAGTTACATTACCAAACTTTATATCGATTATTCTTGATTTATTTAATGCTTGTGTTGTTGATGTTGCATAATCTTGATTTGTTAATGTATTTCCATTCGGCGCAGTTGTATAATTTCCTAAATCCCATATTTTATATTGATATCTTGGTATCCAAACAAAATAACTTTCTATATCTTTTTCAAGTATATGGTCACCAACTGAATAATTAGTGTTACTTGGATTATCTACTAATATTACAGCATTGGCCCATCTCTTTTCAGAATAATTGTACCATTCACTATTTAAATTGGCATAATATACATCACCATTAGGTTTTATTTCTACTGGTATTAATGGATCTTTTAATACAGGATCAGCTCCATTAAGGGTTTTATCTATCCACTTCTCTTTATGTATTCCACTTCTTTCATATAACTCATCTATTGAACTTTGTACTTCTTTATAACTACCTTTACTTTTACTATTATCATATGACACTTTATTACTTTCTATATATGCCTCTACAGCATATACACTACTTACTGATATTACTAATCCTAATATCATACCTAATATGAACTTATAATTATTTTTTATTACTTTTTTCATCTAATCTTATCCTCTCTTTACATGTCGTATCGCGGCACTTTATTTTATAAGATTATTATATAATACCCCCCCCGAGAGTCAATAATTTTTGAAACTTTTTTCAAACAAAAAAAATTATTCTTCACACAAAGAATAATCTAATTTTTCTTTTTTATTTAATAAAACATTTTTATCATTTTGACATATTAATATATTGAATTTATCTAACTTATATAATTTATTATCACTCTCTATTACTGGTTCAATATCTTTTATTAAATCATTTAAAGTTATTTTTTTATCTTTAATAGCATAAGATAATTCATATTTATCTATTTCATAATTCAAGAAAATATTATCTAAACAATATGTATATATATTATCTGTATATTCTTTTAATTCTTTATTACAATTATTAGTTTCTAAAACTTGTAGATCATATTTTTCATATAAGTTATTTTCTTCAATTTTAGTATTTGTTAAAACAAGTTCATTATTATTTTTAAAATCTTTAAGTAATCCTACTACTGTTATATAATCATAAATTTTATACTTAGTAATATTAACATTTTTAATATTAATAGTTAATTTTTTAGTATCATTAAATTTAACATAACCATTTAAAGAATCACTATTACTATATTCTTTAAGTTCAATACTACTTATACCATTTATTTTACTTATTTTACCAGTTACTTTAATAAAATCATTATGATATTTTTTATAACTTTCATGTGGTTCATTTAATAGTTTATTAATATCGATATTATCGAGCATCTCACTTTTACACATAAAGTCTTTTTGATAATCATTATCAAAAATATATTTATTATCACATTTATAAATACGATAAAATAAACTATTATAAATAGATATTTTATCATTTATTTTATTTTCTAATATATAGACTGGACTAATATTTAAAGTATATGTTTTCATATAATCTAAGGCATAAGTAAAAATAAGAATAAGAATTGGTAAGTAAATCATCATAAAGATACTTTTCTTTTTATTAAAAAATACTCCAATGTCAATTAAAATAATTCCAAGACATAATGATAATAATTTATAAATGCTATAAAAATTAAGACATAAAGGAATTATAATTAAAATTATTCCTATAATTAAAAATATTAATTTTTTATTTTTCATATATACCTCTATTTTATTATACTCTACAATTATTTTAAAAAACAAAAAAAGTTAGCAAATGCTAACTTTAATTTACTAAATTTTACTTATTAGTTTAAAGCATCTTTTAGTTTGCTTCCTGCTTTAAATGAAGCAACTGTCTTTGCAGGAATTTTTAAAGGTTCTTTAGTTAGAGGGTTAATACCTTCTCTAGCAGCTCTTTTTTTAGCACTAAAAGTACCAAAGCCAACTAAAGTAACTTTTCCTTCCTTTTTAAGTCCAGTAGTAACTGCGTTAAATACAGCATCTACTGCTCTAGCAGCTGCAGCTTTTGATAATTCAGTTTCAGCAGCAACTAATTCAACTAATTCTGTTTTAGACATGTTTCTTTACCTCCTCTTATTAAATAAACATTATCTTGTTAGGACCTATTGTCCTCACATATTAAGAGTAGCAAATATTTACCTTAAAATCAATAAGAAACAATAAAAAATTACGAATAAATCGTAATTTTTCAGAAATTTAACCTATTTTTGACATATTTTTGACTATAAAACTATGGCAATTAAATTATTTGATCCTTTATTTACTATCTTAGTTACTGTATTGGATAATTTAAATCTTGTATTATCAGGCATCATATTAAGTTTAGCTTGAATACCTTCTTGCACTATTACTTCAAGACTTCGACCAAATATTTCACTTTTCCAAATACTTCCAGGATCAGTTTCATAATCTTTCATTAAATAATCAATTAATTCTTTGCTTTGTACTTCACTACCGATAATTGGTTCAAAGGTAGATTCAACATCTACTTTTAGTAAATGAATACTACTAGCAAGTGCTTTTAATTTAACACCATATCTACTTCCTTGTTTAACTATTTCTGGTGTTTCTAATTTCATATCTTTAAGCGTTGGATAAACAATACCATAACCAGTTGTTTTCGCTTGCTTTAAAGCATTGCGTAATAAATCAGTCTCTTCTTTACCATCTTTGTAGCTTGCAAATATCTTAAGCAGTCCTGCTTTAGTAGTAGCAGTTTCACCCATTAGTGATTTTAACGTTTCATCATATAACTCATTTGGACTTTCTAAGTTTATGGTGACAACACCAGTGGCAGCATTAAGCTCACTAATATAGGCTTTTGAAATATATTCACTATCTTCAAAATGACTTAGGATATAATCCACATCTTTTACTTTATTAACACTGATTACACTTTCTCTAATTTTTTCTAAATAATGCATTTTAATTTCATTTGTATTAGATAGAACATGGACCCATTCAGGGATACTTACTTCAATATCTAAAACTGGGAATTCATACAATGCTTCTTTTAAAATACTCATTATTTCTTTTTCATTCATCGCCTCTACATTAATTGGCATAACTGGTACATCATAACTATCACTTAAACTACGTGATAATTCCACTGTATCTGAATTAGTTGGATGAACTGTATTTAAAAC
Source organism: uncultured Bacilli bacterium (assembly GCA_947630055.1). Classification (GTDB taxonomy): domain Bacteria; phylum Bacillota_I; class Bacilli_A; order RF39; family UBA660; genus SIG200. The sequence goes on along the minus strand of CANRGA010000056.1, from coordinate 819 downwards.
CACAATAAATGGTTTACCAATTTCTTTTAATTCACCCACTATTTTTTCTTCAGCTTCGACATAATTTTCCCTTTTGATTTCCCCAAAAGAGCCATCAGATGTCACTACTATTCCAATAGTAGAATGATCTTTAATAACTTTTTGAGTACCTACTTCTGCTGCTTCTACAAAAGGTATAGCATCAGGAAACCATGGAGTTTTAACCATTCTTGGGTTACCATCTTCATCTTCGTATCCATTTGCCTCAGGTATAACATAGCCAACACAGTCGACTAACTTAATATTAGTCTCAAAATTATCAACCTTAATAGTAGCACCATTACTTGGTACAAATTTAGGTTCAGTTGTCATAATAGTTTTGCCTTCTGCACTTTGTGGTATTTCATCTAAACATTTCTTTTTATCAAAATCATCTGTTATATTAGGAACAACTAAATTTTCAATAAATCTTTTAATAAATGTCGATTTACCTGTACGAACTGCACCGACTACTCCTAAATATATTTCCCCATTTCCTCTTGTAGCAATAGAAGATATTATACTTTCTTTTTCCATAACTTCTCTCCTTTTTCTACTTAATGCTATGAGAAATATTTTTACTTTATACCAAAAAAGAGCATAATCGCCTATAATTATGCTCTTTTTTAGGTCCCATGGCAAATATTAAAGTAATAACGCCATATATAAAATTTTTTCATTCTTTTTCGATTTAAAAATTTTTATAAGATAATAAAAGAATTAAAAAATATCTTATAGAAATTCAATAAAAATGCCTAAGAAACATTATGTATTTAAATGTATCTTTATTAGTATTGTATT
>CANRGA010000055.1 GCA_947630055.1 uncultured Bacilli bacterium | reverse complement strand
AAAATATCTTATAGAAATTCAATAAAAATGCCTAAGAAACATTATGTATTTAAATGTATCTTTATTAGTATTGTATTTGTAATCCAGTCATTCCATCATATTTTTGTGAAATGCTATAAGGATAAACAAACACTCTACCTAAGCCAGCTCCACCTAAAGTATAGTTTTGGGAATCAGTCAAAGATACACTTGCTACAGCATGTTGGTAAGAACCATATATAGCTGGTGTTGTGCTTTTTGCACTAAAATCACAGTCAACTATTAATTGTAATGCAGTAATACTATCATTTACTATATTCATAGAAATACCAAAGCCATTATCGAATTTTTTTATATTTGTACCATTCCATACATAGTCAATGCCTTTAACTTCGCCATTTAATTTATATACTTGTTCACCAGATTGCGAACCATTTCTAAATGATGCATCAAAACCGCGAATGCCAATAACATCAAAAGATCTAGTTGAAGGTATTCCTTTCCATGTAGCAGTTAAAGTTACATGATTCCAGGTAGAGCCACCTAAAATTGCCATTGCTATTTTTTTAGCAGTAGTTTCAGCAGATGCTCCTTTATCTCCTAAAATTGGCATAATAGGATTATAATTATCGTACTCTTCTTTGGTTATTTCTTTTTCGGTAGTTACCCCTAATTTTGGATTATAAGTACTCTCAATATATGTTTCAGTTATTTCTATATTACTATAGTCTAAATTTTTCATTTCTTCATACTTTTCTTCATTCATTACCATTATATATTCAGGAGTATAAATTTTAAGAAAATTATTATACTCTTCTTCTGATATTTCAATACCATTATTATTAATAATAGATTCAGCAAAAGTATTAATAGGTAATATAGAAATTAAGCCAACAAATGCTAGTAACATATACTTCACATTTTTCAAACCCTTTTATCTCCTTTCCGACTTCATTTTAAAATATTTTGTCGAAAATTAGCAACCTATTTTAACGAGAATAGCAATTCTCAAAAAGTGAGAATTTTATTTTTTTAATAGATTTAAAATTTTATCATTTAATATTTCCATTGCTTCTTCATAATTATTACAAATACCTGTTATACATTTTATTATTTTTTGTTTTTTTATATTATATTGATAGTGTTCTATTTCTATATTATCATTATTATAAATATAAACCTCCAATATCATACGATTTAAATTTATACTATACATATTTTCTAAATTATTTTTTTCAAATGTATAATTTATTATATTAGAATCAGCCAAGAAATTAATTGAATAATTTTTTGACTTTTTACTTAAAATATTTTCTGTCAATTCTTCAAAACCATTATTTAACAAAATTTCTTTTATTTCTTCAGCACTTAAAGTGTCATATTCATATTCAAAATTTTCATTTTCTTCTTCAAGAAATATTTTATTGTTAGAAAAATCCAATACAAAATTTAATTTGCCTTTATATTCATTAATTTCATTATCTTCATTTATTATTGTTACTTTAATAAATATATTATCTAAATATTTACTCAAATCTTTTATTTTAATATAACTTTGATAACTAGTAAAAACAATATTATCTAAACTAGAATAATTATGTATTATATGCTCTTTATTATTTTCAATATAATATAAATCAACTGAAACTGTATCTGTATCATTTATTTCAACATTTTTTATTTTTAAATCATTTATTGTTAAAGTATCTTTTATATTTGTTTTTACATATATACCATTTATACCTTCAAAGTCTTTACTTTCTACATATACTTGATATACTTTAAATCTATTATATGAATTAGTAAATATTATTGTTATTATAAAAATAATAACTATTACAATAAATGCCAAAACTATTCTTTTTATTTTTTGAGAATGTTTTCTAAATTCTTTAAAAATATTTTGAGTTAGTTCATCATCTGTACCATCATCAACCATTCTGGCTGTTAATAAATTTTCAAAAGATATATTAAAAAATTTACTAATACGAAAAAGCATATCTAAATCTGGGTAACTATTACCAGTTTCCCATCTCGATACTGCTTTATCACTTATTCCTAATTTATCTGCAAACTCTTTTTGAGTTAATTTTTTCTTTTTTCTAAGCTCACTTATAATATGACCTAACCTATTATTCATTTTTTAACACCACAACTATATTTTAATACTATTATTAAATAAATTACAATGGTTTTTAATTATAATATTTACATTTGTTGATAAATGGGCATTCTTTACACATAGGATTTTTACTCTTACAAGTGTATCTTCCAAATAAAACTAATTGATGATGTAATCTACTCCATTTATTTTTTGGGAAGATCTTCATTAATTTTTTTTCTACTTCAAAAACATCAGCATTTTCTTCAGCAAATCCTAATCTTTTGGCAACACGATTAACATGAGTATCAACAGCAATACATGGTTCATTAAAAAGATTAGAAAGTACTACATTAGCAACTTTTCTTCCTACTCCAGGAAGTGTTTCTAAATATTCTCTATTATTTGGTACTATTCCTTTTTCATCAGTTAATAATCTATTTGCTATTTCTTTTACATAGATAGCTTTTCTGGTATAGGTACCAATTGGTCTTATAATATCTTCAATTGTTTTTAGATCTAAATTACTTAAATCTTCTAAAGAATATTTAAATAACTCTTTTGTTACCATATTAACACTTTTATCAGTTGTTTGAGCTGATAGGACTGTGGCAATTAAAAGTTCATAATCTTTTGTATATTCAAGTTCACATCTAGGATTTGGAATTAACTTATCTAAACCATCCATTACTTCTTTACTACTTATCATCATCAAGCCAATTCCATTCTAAAAGATTAGTTTCTTCTAATTTTTTATTTTCATATCTATTTTTATAATAGTTATCAACATCTTCTCTTGTCTTAAATCCTTTTTTATGCCATTCATAAAGTATTGTATCAATATATCTAATACTAGTTGCTCCATTATAGACAGCTTCTTCTAAAGCTTTTAAAATTAATTCTTCACTATATAATTTTTCTAGCCAAGCTTTAATAAGTTCAAATTCCATTCCCGTTAAAGGTCTTCTAAACTCTGTTTCAAATTTAGTAAAAATATCTTCTTTTAAATTCTCTTTTGTTTCTTTTTTATTATCCACTTCTACTTGTTTATAGAATCCTTCTAGAGATACTTTATCATATCTTTTACCAGCTTCATTTTTAACACTTTCTAAATTAATAATTTTCTTACTTAGCAAACTATTAAAAGATTCCAAAATACTCTCTTTCGGCATTTTTAATTTTTTCGAAATAACATCAACATCAAAAGTTAAATCATCAGCATTTTCAAAATAAAGTAATAACAAAAATTCTCCTAAATCTAGTTTAAGATTATAAGCTTCTTTGATAAATGATGCTTCAATTACAAATTTTTTGTTATTACTCATAATCTAACTTCCTCCTCTGTTATTTTTTTTCATTAATATTTATTATATTTCTTTTTTCTTCCTTTGTAAATTCTAAATCACAACCAATATTAAGTTGGGCATACATCCCTAAAATATTCTTAGTATATTTAATATTATCATAAGATATTTGGAGTAAACTTAAGATACCAGTATCTTTTAATAACTCTAGCCCTTTCTTAAAATTTTTACTACTTAATATTTTATCTAATTCGCATCTTTTTCTAAATGGTGATAATGTTAATACCAATTTATTGTTATCTTTAATAGATTCTAATAAAGTATCTTCTATTTTAAAATCTAGGATAGTAGCAAGTCTAATTGCTCTAAGTATTCTTAAAGGATCTTCTTGTAATTTAGAAGAAGTGTCCCCTATCATTCTAACTATTTTATTATGAATATCATCTAAACCATTTACTAAATCTATTAATTCACCTTTACTATTCATACAAAGAGCATTAATCGTAAAATCTCTTCTTTTAATATCTTCTTCTAAAGTATTAACATATTCTATCTTTATTGGTTTTCTCTTTTCATATTTTAATTCTTTTCTAAAAGTAGTTATATCAATACTATATTTATCTAATTTAAAAGAAACTGAACCATAAACATTCGCTTCTTTGTTAAATAATTTTTCTAAATCTTCTGGTTTAGCATTAGTACAAATATCAATATCATATGATTTTATATGAAGCAATTTATCACGAATAAAACCACCAACTAGATAGGCTTCATAACCATTATCCTCTAAAGTTTTTAAAATATTTTTAATAATTTTTTTCATAATACTTCTCTATTTTTGACAATGTTCACAAAAGTAAGTACTTCTGCCACCAACTTTAATTCTTTTAATAGGATTACCACATATAGGGCATCCTTTGCCTTCTCTTTTATGAACTTTTAAATAATTTTGATAATTACCTGTTACTCCTAGAGATGAAGTATAACTTTTAATGGTTGTCCCTCCATGTTTAATCGCATTTTTTATTATTTCTTTGCCGGAAGCAATAATTTTTTCACATTCATCTTTAGTTATAGTAGATGCTTCCCTTAAAGGATGAATATGAGAAGCAAATAAAACTTCATCTACATAAATATTACCTAAACCACTTATTATTTCTTGATCAAGTAATGTTGTTTTCATTGGCATTCTTTTGCCTTTAAATTTTTCTAGTAAATAATCACTAGTTAGAGTATCATCAATTGGTTCTTTTCCTTGTTTTTTTATTTCTGGTGTTTCCCATAATTTATCTTTCGAAACTATTTTCATTCGACCAAATTTACGAGTATCATGATATCTTAAATCAGTATTATCATTAAAACTAATAATAATATGTTCATGTTTAGCAATTTCTTCATCACTAGATTTTATAAAATATTTACCTTCCATTCTTAAATGAGAAAGCAAATAATAATCTTTAAGTTCAAAAATTAACCATTTACCTTTTCTTAAGATGTCTTTAAACTCATTACCTATTAAAATCTTTTTAAATTCATCTAAATCATTTTCAATTATTTTGCCATAAATAATTTTTACATCTTTAATTTTTTTATTTAATATTCTTTGTTTTAGAACATTTCTAACTGTTTCTACTTCTGCTATCTCTGGCATATTATCACGTATAATCAATCTTATAGAAATATTAATTAATTTCTTATTGATTGATCCCTTTCTATTAATATTTTTTTAT
>CANRGA010000054.1 GCA_947630055.1 uncultured Bacilli bacterium | reverse complement strand
AAAGTTTTTCTTTTTTTATTTTTTTCATTTATTTTACTTAAAAAGGAGTGTCATTTATTTTTCACTCCTTATTACTGAAGTTTAAACTTCTGCAATTTCAATAATATCACCATCACTAGGAATAATAATATTTTTTAATTTTTTCTTATGTAACTCTTCTCTTACTTCATCATCCATATGACTTACGATAAAAGTACAATTTTGATATTTATCGCTTAAATATTCAATATTATCTATTCCCATATGTTTATCATTACCAATTAATTTAGAACAATCGGTAAATAAATATAAACATTTTGATGCTAAATATTCAACATTTTCACAAAGACAAGTATCACCAGAAAAACCAACATTAATACCATTACGCGTTAAAATATAGCCATAAGCAGGTTTTAATTCTCCGTGATCCACTAAAACTTTTTCGACCTCAATATCTTCAATACTAAATCTTAAATTAGTAATATAATTAATAACCGTATTAGCATATATTTTATCTAGACTATTAGGAAATCCTAATTTAGTTAATTTTTTTATTTTTCTTATGCCATCTTTACTAGTAAAAAAATAAATATTTTTATCAACATTTTCGGAATGAACTCTTCCAAGTAAATAAAATGGAATATCAAAATAATGATCACCATGAAAATGAGTTAAAAGCAAATATTTTATATCAGTTTCACTATAGCCTAGTTTCTTCATCGCTTTACAACAACCATTAGGCATATCTATCATAATATGATTATCTATTAAGTAGGAAGCACTATTAGAAGCGCCTGTAATATTGCCTGAACCAATAACTACTACTTTCATTATATATCACCTATCCTATTTATTAAAACACATTCTCTATTTTCTATTTTTCCTAAAGCAAAATCTTTTTTGCTTTCAGAAAACACTCTTTTTAAAGAAACTATTCTATTATGAGTAAATGGTTTATTTAATACTATTTTGATATTTGAATCATTTACATATTCATTTTTATCTAAATAATATGGATCAAATATAAAAGCATTCTTTTTATTAATTTTAGTTATAATTATATAATGTTCCGTAAGTTGCCAACATCTTATAAAAACACAACCTAGGTTATCTAAACATTCTTTTATTTTAGCAATATTAACCATGCTGCCTTCTAATCTTTCACATTTAATATTAAAATTTTTCGAATTAGCATATCTAGTAATCCAATGAGTAAGTTTATTAATTGCTTCTCTACTTGTTCCACCTTGACCTAGATTACCTGACTCATCATAACAATCCAAAGTATATTTATGAATTGCTTTTACAAGTTCAGCCGGTATTTCTTCTCTTTCAAATAAATAACTAAAGGCATTTAATAAAGATACTGTACCACAATCAAACTCGGTTACTTGAAATCTTAAAGGTACTTTCATTATATATCACCTAATTATAGGTTAATATAAATATATTATATTTAGCAAGAAAATAATAATAAAAAGACATTTTTTGACAAATAAAAAGACTATTTCTAGTCTTATTTAACATTTAATATACCAAATTTATTATCTTTTCTTCGATAGATAACTGATACACATTCTTCATCAGTATTTTTAAAAACAAAGAAATCATGATTTAATAGTTCCATTTGTAAAATAGCTTCTTCTTCATCCATTGGTTTACTATCAACATCTTTTCTTTTAACTATTTTTAAATCTTCTTCTTCCTCAGTATCGAAATCAAAACTTAATTCTGGTATTTCTACTTTTTCATATCTCTTTTTAAGTCTTGTTTTATTTTTTCTTATTTGTCCTTCTAATTTATCTACAACTAAATCAATTGCGGCATATAAATCTTGGTGAGATTCTTCTGCTCTTAAAATAAATTTATTTAAAGGTATTGTTACTTCGATAGTTTGTAAATTATTTTTACTTCTAATTACTACTTTGCAATTAATATTACTGGCATTTTCATAATATTTGTCAAGTCTTCCTAATTTTTCTTCGATGTAATTTTTAATTGCCTTTGTTACTGCTAGTTTGTCTCCCCTAATAGTATAATTCATCTATTAATCACTCTCCTAATTTAAGTATATCATAAAAGATAATTTTTCCAAAATAAAAAAAACTACTAGGCAATAGTTTTTTGTTCTTCTACTACATCAACTGCTTGTAATCCTTTAGATGTTTCTACTAATTTAAAGTTTACTAGAGCTCCTTCGCATAAAGTTTTATATCCTTCCTTCACAATTGCTGAATAGTGAACAAAAATGTCATCTAAATCTTCATACTCAATAAATCCATAACCTTTATCATTGTTGAACCACTTAACTTTACCTTGCATACTTCCCACCTCTTTTCTTCATTTAAATTATGACATTATCACTATTTAAATGCAAGAAAAATCGTATGTCAAAATTCGACATACTTTTTACCATGAGACTTTTACATAATATCAAATTAAATATAATAAAGAAAGCGATTTTAACACATTTGTTAAAATTTTACATATTTTGTAAAATTAACATTAAAATTAGATTATTACTTTCTTCATAAAAATAATAATTTATTTTTTCTTGATTTAATTTTTTGGTTATAGTATAAAATGATTTACCAAATAAATAAATATTATTCTTTTTTAATAACTTTATATATTCAATAAAAAATGCATTCGTTATACTATTATTAGGTAACATTAACATATCGATATTACCTTTATTATTTAGATAATAGAAATAAAAGTAAGTATCATTATAATTAATTATTAAATTATTTTTATTAATAGTTAAATAATTTAATTCATTAATATATTGTATTTGTTTATAATTGAGTTCTTCAAATATTTCAGTTATTATTCTTTTATCTTCTTTGGTATAGCTAGAATTTATAATAATTGTAATAGTATTATTAAAAATATTTTTATTTAATTTATTATCTATTATTATTTTATTAAATCTTTTAATAAATTTATCTCTATCTATAATATGACCATTTAAAAGGGTATTTTTATATGGTTTAATTACTAATATCTTATTTAACTTTTTATTCCAAAAATTTATATAGTCATCTAAATATAAAATATTTTCCATTGTCTTCTCCTTAAGAAAAAAATCCTAAAGCGGATTAATTTTCTGTATAATCAGTAATTTTTGTACCAATAAATTCTTCAGGATTCATAAGTTTATTGTCGCGATATACTTCAAATAGGAAAGTCTTTTTTGTATTCATTATTTCGTTTACTTTACTAGTACCTAAAATTGTTTGGCTAGCAACTTCATCACCAACAGCTACTTCAATATTATCTAGACCATAATAATATGTTCTGATATTTGGATTATGTTCAAGGACAATACATTTACCAAAAAATTCATCATCAAGTATTTCACTTACTTTACCATCAGCAACTGCTTTTACTTCAAATTCATCTTCGGCTGAATATAATATACCAGTATTAGGTAGATAAGTATTTTCATAGAAGATTAAACTTTTTTGTTGGGTAGTTTCATCAGCATCTTTACTATAATAATGAACTGTAATTTCTCCTTCACCTTCTGCAACTGGAGATGCAATATCACTACTAGCTACAGTATCTTCCACTATCACTGATTCAGCACTATCATCTAAAATATCTGTACCATAATTATAATCTTTAGTTGTTAATGACAAATCATGGCCAAGCAAGATAACTCCTGTAAAAATGCTTATTGTAATTAGTAAATACAAAGTAGGTAAGACAAATCCTTTTAACTTTCTCTTCTTCATTAATTCACCGTCCTACTTAAAGTATTAACTAATTTTTAATCTTTATACTTAAATAGGCGCAATTTCAACATTTTTATAATAATATTTTAAAATTTTATCATAAGTATATCCGGCGTTAGCCATTCCATTAGCGCCATATTGACTCATACCAACACCATGACCATAGCCTCTTGTGGTAATAATTACCTTGTCACCATTTACTTCAATATCAAAATCAGTTGATCTAAGTCCAAGAAGACTCCGAAAATTAGTACCCTTAAATTCTTTGCCATTAACTAATAATGTATTAACCCGATTAGTATTACTCCTTTTAATATCGGTAAAAGTTAAATTATCACAACTAACTTGTAGTTTTTCACATATTTCATTTTTAGTAAATTCTTTCGCAACAGTAAAATTTTTTAAATTGTTATTATCATAAGTTGAAGGAACACTTTGTAAATAATCTCTATCTTCACTAAAAACTAAACTAACATCTTCGGTAAAGCCATTACTCATCGCAAAATAATAAGCTTCCACTATTTCATCGTTATAATACATAATCTCGCCATTAGTGGCATTAACAGCATTTTTAACTTTAGTATAATATTTATCAAAATCATCAAGCCATTTATTTTTCATCTCATCAATTGTAATATAACTTTGGTTAGAAACATCTGTTACCACATCATAAGTTTTGTTACTATTTGCTATTTTATAAACAGCATAAGTACGGGCGGCGACAGCTTGAGCTTTAAGAGCTTCATCATTAAAAGATGCTGGCATTTCCGCTGCTACTACACCAACTATATAATCTTCTAATTCTAATTTACTAATATTGTTTGTTTTTGCATCTAAAACACTTATCTTTTTACTTGCCTTAGTATTAAAAAAAGTAGTATGGGTACTACTACTTACAAATACTAATATTAAACTTAAAACTATGGTTATTACTAGAAGTATTCTATTTTGCATTGCTATTCTCCTTTATAAATTTAGAAAATCTACCACAAAATTAGTTAACAAATAAGATAACGCAATACTTAAACACATAATTAATAACTTAGCTTCAACTACTTTATTTTTTCGCATTATGCTATTAAAATTGATGCCTGATAAAACAAATATACTTAAAAATAGAAATATAGCATATAAATACATTTTATAATTCATTATATTCTCCATTTTCATATTTTATGATACTATCAATTCTTTTTAAATATCTTGGAATTGATGCTGATTCTGTTTCAATAAATGTATCAACTATTTCTTTTGCTAAATCAATACCTAGATTAGCACCAATAGCAAGAACATTTGCCCCGTTATGATTTTTACCTTTAAAAGCATCTTCAACAGTGGTTGCTCTAACACAACGAATTCCTTTTACTTTATTAGCGGCAATTGACATACCAACACCATTACCACATATTAAAATACCTAATGAATCTTTATTATCTCTTACCAACTTTCCTAATTTAAAAGCAAATACAGGATAATCATCATAATCACTATTAGGAATACCGATTTCTTTTATATCAACATTCTTATTTTGTAAATAATTAAATAATTCTTTTTTTATTTCTACTCCCAAATGATCGCATGCAATATAAACAGTCATTTTTATCACTCTCCAATTTTATTATAACAAATATGTTTATTTAATAAAAGTTGTAAATAATTTTTCAGTGTCGAATATTGTCGGACGATTTTTCTTTACATATATTTCCTTTTATATTTTAATAGAGACTTATGGAAGTAATGTTGGCGTTGCCTGAATTCTAACTTTTTAGGGGCTATTAAATTTTAGATTATAATAAATTAATAAGCTTATTTTTTGCTTAAAATAAGGTACTTTTATTTTTAATTAAATTATTATAAATTAAAAAATCATATAAATAGTAATTTGTATGAGTTATTATTTTAAATATTTATTAACACATTGTTTTTTGTATTCCAATAAAATAATTCAATATTTCCTTTTAAATCTTTAATTTCCTTTTGAAATTCTTTAGGTAAATTTTTTATATCTTTATTATAATTATAATTTTCATCAATTTTAGTTTCTGATAATCCACTATATAACCATCTCTTTTTACTATTTATAATTATTACACATTTTTCATTTGTTAAAATATCAATTAAATCTTGGCATAATATTTTATAACCATCTTCTTCACCAAAATAATGTGAATGCCATTTATAATATGTTAAAGTAAATTCTCCTTTATTTTCTAAATCGATATATATTGGATATTCACATTTTGGATTAGGTATTGTGAT
>CANRGA010000053.1 GCA_947630055.1 uncultured Bacilli bacterium | reverse complement strand
TCATCATATTAATCAACCACCTTTTCTATATTATACCAAATTGGTGATTGCGAAAAAATTTCACTCCTTAAAGCTGAAAAAGTGCGATTTTATTTGACAAATTAGCACTTTTTTCATATAATTTAACATGGTACATTTTATTTATGGAGTTTATTAAGCCGTGGGAAAGTTTAATAGATAACATAATGAAAGGAATTTATTATGAAAACATTTATGCAAACAAAAGAAACAGTTGAAAGAGATTGGTATGTAATTGATGCAGCTGGTAAAACTTTAGGTCGTGTTGCTACTAAAGCTGCTCATATACTTCGTGGTAAACATAAACCAACTTACACTCCACATGTTGACTGTGGTGACAACGTTATCGTTATTAATGCTAGTAAAGTAGTATTAACTGGTAATAAGTTAGAAGACAAGAAATATTATAATCATTCAGGATATCCAGGAGGCCTTAGAGAAAGAACTGCCAAAGTTATGCTTGAAAGTTATCCAGAAGAAATGCTTGAAAGAGCAATTAAAGGAATGCTTCCACATAATAGATTAGGTAGAGCAATGGGTAAAAAGTTATTTGTTTATGCTGGTAGTGAACATAAACATGAAGCTCAAAAACCAAAGGCACTAGAAATTGATTAGGAGGATTTATGGCAAATAAACAAGTATGGACTGCAACTGGTAGAAGAAAAAGATCAGTAGCACAAGTTAAATTAGTTGGTGGAACTGGAAAAATTACTGTTAATGGTAAAGATGTTGAAGAATATATGCCATTTGCTACATTAGTAATGGATTTAAAACAACCATTAGTAGCTACTAATAATGAAAATAGATTCGACATTGATATTACTGTTAATGGTGGTGGTTTCTCAGGTCAAACTGGTGCTATTAGACTTGCTATTACTAGAGCATTATTAAAATTTGATGAAAATACAGATCAAACAAGAGAAGATAGTTATAGACATATCTTAAAAGCTCAAGGTTTTGTTACTAGAGATCCTAGAGTTAAAGAACGTAAGAAATATGGTTTAAAGAAAGCTCGTCGAGCTCCACAATTTAGTAAACGTTAATATTATTTCAATGTGTTTCAAAAAAGGTCCTTATGGGCTTTTTTCTTTTTGCAAAAAAATAATTATGTTTTGTGTGGTATAATAAAATCAATAAATTAATTTTTATTTAGGAAATGATAATATGAATAGTAATTTGATGGTTAAAAGTATTTTGTTTGAAAGAGATAAGGTTGAAAGTTTTGAAAAATATCCCTTTAATATTAAAACGGTAAAAAATTTTACGGAATTGAAATTAGAATCACCGGTAACTTTTTTAATTGGTGAAAATGGTATAGGTAAATCTACTTTTATTGAAGCAATTGCCATTGCTTTAGGTATGCCATCTGAAGGTGGTACTCAAAACTTTACTTATAGCACTAAAAATACTACTTCAGTCTTATCTGATTATTTAAGAATAATTACTTTTAATTCACCTAAAACAAAATTTTTTTTGAGAGCGGAAAGTTTTTATAATTTTTCCACTGAAGTTCAAAGATTAGTAGAAGAAGATGGATATTATAATTTATATAAATCATATGGTGGTAATCTTCATGAATGCTCTCATGGAGAGTCATTTATAAAATTAGTTAAAAATAGATTTACTGATCATGGTTTATATATTTTAGATGAACCTGAAGCAGCCTTATCGCCTCAAAGCCAACTTACTTTATTGTGTTTAATTGATGAATTAGTAAAAAAAGGTAGTCAATTTATTATTGCAACTCATTCACCTATATTAATAAGTTATCGAGATGGTGTAATACTCGATTTAAACAACAATTTTAAAAAAACAAAATATGAAGAAACAAGCATTTATTTGTTATATAAAAGATATTTAGATGATGCTTTAAATATGCAAAATAAATTATTTGATGATTGATTATTAACAAAAATGTTAGTATAATTATTTTAACATCTTATAAAGAGCGATGGAGGGACTAGCCCGATGAAGTCGCACCAACCTATTTAGTTAGGTGGTAATGCTAGATCTATAAGATAACTTTATACTCAAGGTTATCTTGGGTGTTTTTTTATGAGATGCTTGGAAAGGAGTATCTATGAAAAAATTATTTTAAGCGGGTTTACTTATAATTAGGAAGGAGTTTTATAATGATAGAAAAAGTAAATCCAAGTCATCCTGATAAGATAGCAGATAGAATAGCTGGGGCAATAGTTGATTTAGCTTATAATAAATGTGAAAATCCAAAAGTAGCAGTAGAGGTTTTAATTGGGCATGGTATTTGTCATATAATAATAGAAACATCAGAAAAATTTTCTAAAGAGGAAATAGAAAGAATAGTAAAGAGAATTGCAGGTAATATCAAATTAGATTTAAAAGTATATAAACAAGATGTTCATCTAGCATTAAATCAAGAAAATAGTGTTAAATGTGGTGATAATGGTATTTTTAAAGGGATACCTTTAACTAAAGAAGAAAAAGAATTATCTAAAATAGCAAGGGAGATATATCAAGAATATCCTTATGATGGTAAATATATTTTAGATCGAGACAAATTAGTCATATGTCAAAGTAATGCTTTAAAAGAAGATTTAATTAAAAAATATCCTAAAGCCATTATAAATCCTTTAGGTTATTGGACAGGCGGTATAAATGTTGATAGTGGCGCTACCAATAGAAAATTAGGCTCTGATATGGGACATAGTGTTACTGGTGGAGGACTGCATGGTAAAGATTTATCAAAAGCCGATGTTTCTCTAAATATTTATGCTTTTAAAAAAGCACAAGAATTAAACAAAGAAATAAATATTAGTTGTGCTATTGGTGATGCAATTATTGATGGTAAACCATATAAGGAAATAGTTGAAGAAGCAAGGATTTATATTAAAAAAATAGGTGGCTTTGAAAAATTTGCCGAATGGGGATTATTTTAATAATTTTTTAGACTTTCATATAAAAATGCGTTATACTTTTAAGTGAATAATTTTAAGGAATGATGCTATGCCAAGAATTTATCATACATTTCCACCATTTTATCAAAGTGATAGTGAAATACTTATTTTAGGTACAATGCCATCACCTAAATCTAGAGAGTTAGGATTTTATTATATGCATCCCCAAAATAGATTTTGGCGTGTTTTAGAAACTGTGTTTCATGATAAAGTTGGTGAGTCTATTGAAAGTAAAAAAGAATTTTTAACTAAACATAAAATAGCTTTATGGGATACTTGTGCATCATGTGAAATAGATAAAGCAAGTGATAGTACAATAAAAAATATAAAGTCAAATAATATAAATTCAATATTAAAAAACTCTAATATAAAATATATATTTACAACTGGTAAAAAAGCTCATGAATTATATCAAAAATATATTTTTAATAAAACTAAAATAGAAGATATTTGTCTTTTTTCACCAAGCCCTGCTAATTGTGCAATATCTTTAGAAGAAATGATTAATAACTATCAAATTTTAAATAAAATAAGATAGTTATTTTTCTTTTACAATTGATTTAGGATAAGGCTTTCTTTCATCAGTTCTATATAAAAGATAATCAATAGATGTATTATAAAAATCAGCTAATTTTTTTAATATTGCTAGCGGTATATTAATTTTCTCTAATTCATATTTACTATAATTAGATTGATCAATATTTAAAAATTTAGCAATATCTTTTTGAAATAAGTCTCTATCTTCTCTAATTTCTTTAAGTCTATTCATTTTATCACACCAAATATATAATATTACAGTTATAAATTACCTATTGACAAATAGGTATATTTTACCTATAATTCTATTTAAGAAAGGCAAAATATACCTATGAAAAATAAAACATTTAAACAATTTATAATAATTATTATCTTAGTTATTTGTGTAGTAGGAGTATATAGTTTTCCCAAATTGTTCATTAAACAAATAGATGAAGAATTACCAGAAGTAAAGTTAAAAGATATAAAGAGTAAGAAATCATTTGCGATAATGGTGCAAAATGGTGATGGCTATGAAGAATACACAAGCGAAGATAATATGTGGCCAGGGGCTGATTATGTATTTAAAGAAGCAAAGTGTACTGATAATAATGGAACATTAGTAAATGATGCCATAACATTTACAAGAGAAACAAAAACTGTAACATTAGAAACGGATAAAACAGTAGTATGTACATTGTATTTTGATAAATCAATAATAGGTAATTTAAGATCAAAAGACACACAAAGGTATTTAAGTAAAGATTTACAAGGCGGAATGTATAGATATCAAGCAACACCAGCAGATGAAATGGAAGCTGCCAAAATGACAAATTGGATATGTTTTGGAACAACCAATAAAGAAGACTGTACAAATGAAGAAACAGGAATAGATAAATATATGTACAGAATAATAGGAATAACCGAAGAAGGAAAAATGTATTTAATAAAAGAAACATTTGTAAAAGAAGGAGAAATAACAGGATTTTCATGGAATTCAAAATATCTTTTATCTGATTGTTTAGGAGAAGCCTGTGAATGGCCAAATACTGATATATATAAAAGATTAAATGGAATAAGTAATGGAACATCAGCTGGACATTCTGGTAATACAAATATATTTTTAGGGACAAGTGAGCATCCAAGTTCTTATGAGTACTTAACTGAAGAAAATGAGTGGTATAACTTAATAGAAGAGCATAACTGGATGTATGGAGATACAAATGAAATTTCAAATTCAAAAGTATATAATGGAGATGCAATGTATGAAATAGAGATAGAAAAAGTTGCAACAAAGAGATACTGGTTAGATGAAGGACAAGAAATATGTAGCAGTGATAGTCCATGTACAGAAAAGGAATATACATGGAGTAAAAGTATATCAGCCCAAATAGGATTAATGTATATGCACGATGTAGATTATGCATATACAGGAGGAAATCCGGGAAATATGGAAAATGTCAAAAATAGTTGGATACATTATCAAAAAGATCGGTATAATTTGTCATCAACTAATGAATGGTTAATTACTCGCTATAGTGTTCTTAATGATGGTGTTCTTGATTCAAAAGCTGCACATATTAGAGCACGTCTTGTGTATCCTACTGGTTTCATAGGTTATCACAGATTAACTGATCGACTTGGTGCTAGGCCTGTCTTTTATTTAAAATCAACAACAAATATAGCAAGTGGTTCTGGTACTAAAACTGACCCATTTATCCTTGCAATTGATAATGTCTAAAAGTTGTCAAATATTTATAATTTGCTATTCATAAACATTATTACTTGTTAAAATTAAATAAAGGAGTGTTTATGAAAGAGACAATAAAAGAGAATTATTTTGATATGGAAGCCAAGATAAAGGCATTAGGTCCTATTAAAGAAATAGTTAATAATCCTGATGCTATAAGAAGTATTATTGCCTATGATGGAGACCGTCATTATGTGCATGCTTTCCTTGAAATAGTTAATAATGCAATTGATGCAAGACAAATAACTGAAGAAGACTTACACTTTTTTAGAAGTGGTGAATTTATGGATGCAATTGTTCATTTAGATGAAACTATTGAAGCAGTAAATCCTCATGAAATGCAAACAGCTGAAAGATTAGACAAAATTAATTATGTGTCTGTATTTAAAGATGCAAAAACTTTATCTGTAAGTTATACTCATCCCGAAATTATTGCTGCACTATGTGGTGAATCAAAAGATAGTAAACCGAGTGATTTAACTTGGTGGGCTACTTGTGGTACTTTTGGCAATTTACCTAGTGAAACTCAACAAACAATAGAAATGGAAATTTTTAAAAGAGGTAATATGGAAGTACTTGCTAAATTAATGAGTGAAGGTAAAGGTAATAATAAATCTTATAGTGAAGTTCGAGAAGAAACTTATCATAGATAATGAATTTTAGGAGTATTTAAATAATACTTCTTTTTATTTTACATAAATATATATTATGAAGAAATATTTATCTGTATTATTTACTTTTTTTCTAAGTACTCTAATTTTATATGCTTTAAAAGTTGAAGCAATTATGCCATTAACTGGTAAAACTATTGTAATTGATCCAGGTCACGGAGGTATCGGTTAAATCCAAAAATAGAAGAAATGGCTATTTTGGTAAGTAAATACAAGAGTTTAAGGTAC
>CANRGA010000052.1 GCA_947630055.1 uncultured Bacilli bacterium | reverse complement strand
ATCATATTTTATTTCTTTCTCTCTCCTTCAATATAATATTAGCACAAAATAAAAAGTTGTAAATATTAATTTACATAAATGTTTACAACTTTTATTATATTTCAATATTTATTATATATGGATTTGTTTTAGTTCCATCTCCATCATTTATCTTTATATTACTATTTAAATAGAAAACAGGTCTAACAATATTTCTGCAATCAAAGCTAGTGTTGCCGGCGTTTACCTCCCCAGAGGGGGAAATGCTCCACGCACGGACACCGAAAGCACCATCACTATAGACACCCAAGCGAGTACTTAACCATTCATGTTCAGTAGATAATGTATTATATCCATCTTTTAGAAAATGCAACCAACTATTCGCCAACTTATCATAACTTTCAGCATTTCCTCTAGTTGATGAATCACTACCATCATAATATGAGTAATAGTAATCATGTATATACATTAAACTTACTTTAGCATTGATATTTTTACTCCATATATATTCTTTCTTTGAACATAGATTATCACTACTACATGTTTCTTGTCCTTCATCCGGCCAATATCTTGTTATTGCTACTTTTCCTGTTTCTAATTCATACATTTTATCACCATTATATAATGTTGATATAAGGATATCTTGATTTATATCACCATACATCCATTTGTAAGTTTCTATTAGACTGTACCATTCTGTTCCTTCAGTTAGATAATCATATGGGCTTTGGTAATTTTTCGTTCCTAAAAATAGATTTGTATCGCCATTACCGCCAGGCGAAGTTTTATTACTTGTTCCATTTATTCTTTTATGCAAATCAACATTTGGCCATTCACATGTTTCTCCTAAACAATCTGATATTTCTCTTTTTGAATTCCAACGAAAACCTGCTGCTGTATCTTCTTTTATGGCTGTTTCTTTTATTAAGTATAATTGCCCTTCTGGAGTTATTCCTATTATTCTGTACATATATTTATCTATATTATCATCATTTGTTCCACAATTATCAGTTGTTCCAAAGCATATCCAATTAGTCATTTCTGATGAATCACTATCTGGAAAGGATGCTTGATATCTATACATTCCACCTTGTTTATCAGTACTTAAATATTTTTGCGTATCTTTTTCTCTTAACTTTCCTATTATTGATTTGTCAAAATATATTGTGCAATATACTGTCTTATTTGTAGTTAAGGTTACTTTACCATTTTCATATGTTACTGCTTCTTTTATTTCATCACCATTATTATCAATACACTTTGCTTCTTTGAATTTATAATCATCTCCAGGCCATGTATTACTACTATATTCTTGATATTTATCAGTTTCGCTTTTTTCTTGGATCATTATAGCAAATGATTTATTTTTATTTACTATTTCTTTTAACTTTACTTCAGGCAATGGTTTATTTTCTTTATTTATATTTTGATATATAAATATTCCCATTAAACTTACTACTACAATTACTATTAAACATTTTAAATATTTTCTTTTCATAATCTTATCCTCTCTTTATATGTCGTATCATTGCACTTTATTTTATAAGATTATTATATAATACCCCCCCCGAGAGTCAAGAATTTTTGCATAAAAAAAATACTAACATTTTTGTTAGCATTTTATTTATTTAAGTTATCAACAATATTTTTAAATTCATCTTCATTCCAAATAGTAATACCTAGTTCTTTTGCTTTATCATACTTACTACCTGGAGAGGTTCCTACTATTACTATATCAGTTTTTTTACTAACGCTTTCAGAGAATGTACCGCTATACTCTTCAATTAAAGATTTTATTTCATCCCTACTCATAAAAGAGATAGCTCCAGTCATTACAAATTTTTTGCCTGTAATAAATTCATTTATTTTTTTCTTAACGCCTAAATAATTCATATTAATATCAAGCATTTTTAATTCATAAATTAAATTTTGATTATTTTGAAAATAATTATAAATATTTTCAGCTAAAATATCACCAATATCTTTTATTGAAAGTAATTCTTCTACTGATGCATGCATTAAATTATCAATATTATCAAAATATTCTGCTAGAAGTTTAGCAGTCTTACTACCAATGCCAGGTATACCTAAACCAAATAATAATTTTTCTAAACTATTATGTTTACTATTTTCAATAGCTTCAAGCATATTATCAAAACTTTTACGACCAAATCCTTCTAATAAAAGAATATCTTCTTCATGTTCCTTTAAATGATAAAAATCAGTTATTTTAGTTAAGAATCCTTCATTAAAGAAATCTTCAATAATTTCATCACCTAAGCCATCGATGTTCATAGCATCCCTTGAGGCAAAATGAATTAATGTTTCAATTCCTCTGGCTGGACAATTTGAATTAGGACAATAATGATCAACTTGACCTTCTTTTTTTATGAGTTTAGTCCCACATATTGGACATTCGCTAATCATTTTAAATGGTTTTTCTAATCCAGTTCTTCTTTCTTTTTTTGTACCTGTTACCTCAGGAATAACATCTCCTGCTTTATGAACACTTACAATATCTCCAATCATAAGACCTAAATTATTTACAAAATCTTCATTATGTAAAGTTGCTCTTGCGACAGTTGAACCAGCAACTAAAACTGGTTCTAAAACAGCATTAGGAGTAATTCGACCAGTTCTTCCTACTGTAAAAATAATATCTGTCAGTTTAGTTAATACTTCACTGGCAATAAATTTATAAGCAGTAGCCCATTTAGGATATTTTGCTGTAAATCCTAATTCTTGTTGTTCATGAATATCATTTACTTTAATAACTATTCCATCTATTTCATAAGGAAGACTATCTCTTTTTTCGGTATACTCATTAATAAAATCAATTACTTCATCAATATTTTTAACAAGTCTATTATTAGGATTTACTTTAAACCCTAAATCTTTCATAAAGTCAAGCGCATCCATATGTTTATCAATACCATAATCAAGTGGATTAGGTAAATGATAAATCCAATTGTTTAAATTTCTCTTGGCTGCAATTTTACTATCTAATTGTCTTACACTACCAGCTGCAGCATTTCTAACATTTTGTAAAAGAGGAAGTCCTTCTAATTCTCTTTCTTTATTAAGTTTCGTAAGAGTTTCTTTATCCATATAGATTTCACCTCTTACTTCAATATCTATATCTCTATTTAATTTCAAAGGTATTACTTTAATAGTTTTAACATTGTGCGTAATATCTTCACCTATTACACCATCACCACGAGTTGCTCCACTTTTCAAAATACCATGTTCATAAATTAAAGAGACACTTAAACCATCTATTTTAAGTTCACAAACATACTCAGGATTAATACCTGTTTTTCTAATTCTCGCATCAAAATCTCTTACTTCATCTTCATTAAAAACATTGCCTAAACTAAGCATTGGTATTTTATGAGTAATTTTATTAAACTTATCAATTACTTCTCCCCCAACTCTTTTGGTTGGACTATCTACTTGAGCATATTCCGGATATTTTTCTTCTAAATTAATAAGCTCTCTTAAATATTTATCATATTCTTGATCCGTTATAGTGGGATTATCTAAAACAAAATAATTATAATTAGCATCATTTAATAATTTAACTAATTCTTCTATTCTAAGTTTTGCATTCATATTTAACTCCACAAATTATTATTATAAGTACCTTTATTTATTTCATTTAAAATACCTTGTTTTAAATCATCTAAATCTTCTTTATAAGTCATACCATAATGTTTACTAGAAGTTTCTACTATTTTTATTTTGGTATTATTTTCATTAGCACTAGCAAACACAACATCAGGAAGTAAATATTCACAAGTCATTAAATCTTTTTGACTATTAAAAAATTCTTTAATATGTCTATCTAAATAATTAAATATTTCTGGTGTTAAACAAAATAAATTCATTGATACTGGTTGATTATCTGGAATAGCAAATTCTTCTTCACCAGATAATGGTTTAGCTGTAATTATATCATTTATTTTTTCAATTGAACTTTCAACAATTTTAGTAATATAACCATCATTTGCAAAAATAACACCACGTTTTACTGCACCATTTACTGTAAGAGTATTGCCAATTTCATAAGCAACATTAGCATATTCTAAATTACTTGAACTACGTAAAAATTCTGCTGCTTTAATGTATGCATCTCTACCATATAAATCATCCGCATTAATAACTGCAAATTTTTCATGGATAACATTTCTTGCTGCATAAATAGCATGTGCTGTTCCAAGTGGTTTTAATCTTTCCTTTGGAATGTTTATTCCTTCAGGTAAATCAGTATTTTTTTGAAATACATATTCTACCTTAATTTTATCTTCAACACGTACACCAATTGTATTTTTAAATATTTCATAATTTTCTTCTTTTATCACAAACACAACTTTGTTAAAACCAGCAACTAAAGCATCTTTAATACTATAATCGATTATAAATTCGCCATTAGGTCCAACTGGTTCTATTTGTTTAAGGCCACCAAATCTACTACCCATTCCAGCAGCAAGTACTAATAAAGTTAAATCTTCTTTCATTATTATTTTCCTTTCTTTAATCCTTTATAATTTTTAAAAAATTTTCTAATACCATATCTTTTATCAAAAGCAACAGAGACAAAACGATCATCAACACCAACGACAACGCCTTTACCAAAAGTTAAATGTGTAACAACATCACCACTTTTATATTCGCTATCTTCTTCATTATACAACAAATCTTTATTAATTTTTTTATTTTCTAAAATATTTGACTCAATATACTCAGGGGCGATTTCCGCAATAAACCTTGATGGAGGATTTGTCATATCTTTACCATAAAGCATTCGCATTTTCGCATTAGTTATATATAATCTTTCTTTAGCTCTCGTAATTCCAACATAACACAAGCGTCTTTCTTCTTCAATGCCATTTTCTTCCATAATAGAATTAATATGAGGCATTATACCTTCTTCCATTCCTACCATAAAGACTACTTTAAATTCTAGACCTTTAGCAGAATGGAAAGTCATTAAGGTAATTGCATCTTCTTCTTCCTTATGTTCAGAGATATCTGCAATTAAACTAATTTCATCTAGAAAATCACTAAGATTAACACTACCCGTAA
Organism: uncultured Bacilli bacterium; assembly: GCA_947630055.1. Taxonomy (GTDB): domain Bacteria; phylum Bacillota_I; class Bacilli_A; order RF39; family UBA660; genus SIG200. The sequence continues at coordinate 1,580 of CANRGA010000052.1, read as the reverse complement.
CATTTTGATAATTTTCCGTAATACTTCTAAATTCCATTAAGTTTTCAAGTCTAAGATCACCTTCTAAAGTATGCTCTTTCGTAATATCCGCTTTCATTCCAGATTTATCTAAAATATCATCAATTAGTTCTGTTAAAGATAAATCTTCTGCATCTTTAGTTAAAGTTTCAATAATATTTTTAAATTCTAATTCTTTCCCACTGGTAATAGCTTCAAACATTGATGTGTCATCTTCATCTGCTTTATTTTCTAAATTTTCAATTGATTTAGTACCAATACCTCTTTTCGGTTCATTAATAACTCTTTTTAAAGATATATCATCATCATGATTTTCAATTAATTTTAAATAACTAATTAAATCTTTAATTTCTTTTCTTTTATAGAAGTAAAAACTACCAACTACTTTATATGGCCAATTATTTTTAATCATTGCTTCTTCATAAACTCTTGACTGAGCATTAGTCCGGTAAAATATGGCTATATCGCACTTTTTATAACCCATATCGAGTAAATTTCTAATTTCACTCATGACGACATTTACTTCTTGCGCTCCATCATTACTCCTTAAATATTTAACTTTGACGCCTTCACCTAAATCACTATATAAATTAACATCTTTTCTTTCAACATTATTTTTAATAACAGAATTAGCAGCATTTAAAATAGTGGTCGTACTTCGATAATTTTGATTTAAGACAATAACTTCAGCATCAGTATAATCTCTTTCAAAATTAACAATATTTTTATAATTGGCTTGTCTAAAACCATAAATAGCTTGATTTTGATCGCCAACAACAAAAATATTACGATATTTCTCACTTAATAATTTAATAAGACGATATTGTACTTCATTAGTATCTTGATATTCATCTACTAAAATATATTGATACTTATCTTGATATTTATCTAAAATATCTGGATTACTTAAAAAAAGTTCTACTGGTAATTTAAGTAAATCATCAAAATCAACCACATTGTTCTTTTTTCTTACTTTTTCATAAGCAAAATAAATTTCCGCTGCTTTTTTTTCAATATCACTTAAAAAATATCTGGTAATCTCAGCATCACTTAACATTTCATTTTTAATAAAACTAATTCTATTTCTAATATAAGCTGGTGATATTTCTTTTATGTCCATTCCTTTATCTTTCATAATTTTCTTTATAATACTTAAAACATCTTCAGAATCTAGGATAGTAAAATTTTTAGTTAATCCTAAAATGTCATAATTTTCTTTAATTACTCTTAAGCCAAAAGAATGAAAAGTACCAACAAAAGCATAATTATCACTAACTAATTTATTAATTCTTTCTTTCATTTCTTTGGCTGCTTTATTAGTAAAAGTAATGGCTAAAATATGGCCACTATAAATACCTTGATCTATTAAATAAGCAATTCTCGTAGTAAGTACTTTTGTCTTACCAGAACCTGCTCCGGCCACAACAAGACATGGCCCTTCCATATGTTTAACTGCTTCTTTTTGTTCTTTATTTAAACTGTCTAAATAACCCATAATTCCCCTACCTCTACTTATTGTTTATCTCTTAAATATATTATACCATTATAATTATTTTAAGTCA
>CANRGA010000051.1 GCA_947630055.1 uncultured Bacilli bacterium | reverse complement strand
GAGATATAGAAATAGAATGGAATATTGAATTTTAATAAATAATGATATTTTTGGACTTTTCCTATTCCTGCACATGGATTTAAAGATCCTGGCGCTAGTTATGGTAAGATTTATGAAAAAGATATTAATTTAAATATAGCATTATTTCTAGAAAAAGAGTTGGGATCTTTAGGTGCCACCGTTATTTTAACTAGGGATGGTGATTATGATTTATCTATACCTAATGCAAGCGGGCGTAAAAGAAGTGATTTTAATAACCGAATAAAACTAATTAATGAAAGCAATGCTGATATGTATTTAAGTATTCATCTTAATTATTTAAGTGATGCTTCATATTATGGCCCTCAAGTATTTTATAATAAAGATAATGAAGAACTTGCTAAAATTATGCAAAAGGTAATGAATGAAGAATTAAAAGGAAAAAGAGAGATAAAAAAAATACCTAGTGATACATATATGTATAGTAAACTAAATGTACCGGGTATTTTAATCGAATGTGGATTCTTATCTAATGGTATAGAAAGAAATAAACTAATTACTGAAGATTATCAACAAAAGATAGCTGAGTCTATTGCTAAAGGAGTTCTTGAATATTTTTAATATCAAGTAATTGAATTATATTAATAAATTCTTGTATATCTTTTTTATCATTTATAACTTGATAAGCAAGTTTATTTAATTTTAAAGCAATTTTATAAGCCATATCATGTAATTCTTTTAAAGAATAATTGTATATTTCTTTATCATCTCTTGGATGATGCCAATTATTTTTTTCTCTATTTAATAGTTCTTTTCTAAATCCTTTATTGTAGAAAGTAGTTTTACTAAATTTAAAATCTTTATTACGGAATATTATATCTGCTAATCTATAGAAAAATGTTTTAATACCATGAATATCAGTAATAAAATAACGATATATATAATAACCAGTATTATGTGATTTGTTCATTATTTTACCAATATTTTCTTTATTATAGGCATTTATAAATACATCATCAATTGTATTTAGCAAATTATCAGTAAATTTTAATCTAGGAATTAAAGTTTTATATAATTTATTTTGCCATTTAGTATGGTATAAATTCTCATAAATATAAAAATCTATTAGAAATTCTATTTTAGCATGAGGAATATTTAAGTTTTCTACTTGATAATTTATATAGGGGTGCATAATAGTATCTAGAGTTAAATGATTAATAAAACCATATAACATATTAGTAACACTAGAATCATTTTGTAAGTTATTTTCTTTGATATAAATTATTAAATTGTAAAAGAAAGTATCTAGATTATTATAATGACATGAAGCCCCAAATTTACGATAATAATCCCATTTATAAGGATAATAATATAAATTATCAAATCCTTGGTTAAACATATCAAAATATTTAATATTACTATTAATACTTTGTTGCTCGTTTTTACTTAAATTATCTAATATATTATGACCAAATTTATAATGAAAATATAATGTTGGCATTTAAATCACCTTATACATTATATCAAATTTCACTGAAATATCACTAAAAAATAATAAAAAATACAACAAAAATAGATATATTTATCTTGTTTCTTATGATATAATTTAAATTGTAGGTGAATAACATATGGGGTCTAAAACATTTAAAACATTAGATGAACAAATTGAATTATTAAAGAGTAAGGGACTCGTAATTGATGATATAGATTATGCGAAAGAAATTCTTTTAAGAGAAAATTATTTCTTTTTAAGTGGCTATAGACATTTATTTTTAAAAGATGATGGTTCGCGGAGATTTATACCAGGGACAAATTTTAGAGAATTATATGGCCTATTTAATTTTGATAGACAATTAAGAAACATTTTATTTAAAAATATTTTAATTGTGGAAAACAACCTCAAGAGTATTCTATCTTATGTAATGAGTAAAAATCATGGCTTTAAAGAACAACATTATTTGAATGCTAAAAATTTTACGCAAGATACTAATAAATCAAGGCAAATAAATGATTTAATTAGAAAAATGAAAAGGCAAATTAATGTTAATGGTAAACAACATGCTGCTACAAGCCACTATATTTCTAATTATGGATATATTCCTTTATGGGTAGTTGTTAAAGTTTTATCATTTGGAATTGTTGGCGAACTTTATTCAGTACTGCAAAGGGAAGATCAAAATGAAATTGCGGATATTTATGATGTAACTGTACATAATTTAATTGATTATTTCCCAATTTTGGCTAATTATCGTAATTTATGTGCTCATGAAGATTTATGTTTTAATAATACAACTCATAAAAACATTGAAGTAACTAAATATCATGATCTTTTAAATATTCCAAAAAATGAAGAAGATGAATATATTTATGGCTTAAATGATTTATTTGCGATTATAATAATAATGAAGCAAGTACTTCAAAAAGATGATTTCACACTAATGATGAATGAAATTAGTTATGAACTTGATTTACTTGATGGTAGGTTAAAAACAATTGAAATAGATAAAATATTAAAGGAAATGGGATTTCCAGAAAATTATAAAGAAATTGTGAGGGTGAATTAAAATGAAACAAAATTCTGATAAGAAAACAAGAATAGTTGTATATACTATATTAATACTATTATTAGGAGCGTTCCTTGCTTATGGAATAATTTATAAATTTCCAACATTATTTCAAGAAACTATAACTAAAATTGAAAGAGATGTCACAGTAACTGATAAAGGAATAGCTGATGCAGTTGAAAAGGTTTATAATGCTGTTGTTGTAGTTTCTAATTATAAAGGGGATACACCTTATGCATCAGGTAGTGGCTTTGTTTATAAAAGTGATGATAAAAACTTTTATATTATAACAAATCATCATGTTGTAGCTGGTGGTGATAATTTTAAAATAACTTATAGTGATGGATCAACTGAAGAGGCAACATTACTTGGTGGAGATATTTATGCTGATATAGCTATTTTAAAAACAAAAGTGAAAAAAGATGTTGAACCAGTTAGCGTTGGTAAAACTGAAAGTTTAAGAGTAGGTGATACTACATTTACAGTTGGAGCACCTTTAGCAGATACTTATTCTTGGACAGTTACAAGAGGAATTATTTCTGGTAAAGAAAGACTTGTCGAAGTTGAAGTTGAAACAAATGATGGTAAAAAAGCACCATATATTATGAATGTACTTCAAACAGATGCTGCTGTTAATAGTGGTAATTCTGGAGGACCTTTATGTGATTCTAATGGCGAAGTAATTGGTGTAATTTCTGCTAAAATAAGTTCAACTGGTGTTGAAGGTATGGGATTTGCTATACCTATAGAAGTAGCAGTTGAAAAAGCTGAACAAGTAATAAATGGTGATGCAACTGATTATCCAACCATTGGTGTTTATATGCTTGATATTGAAGATGCTTTAAGTACTTTTGAATATTCAAGTTATGTAAGAAGATTAAATATTACTTCTGGTGCATTCATTACTGGAGTAGAATACAATAGTCCAGCAGCTAAAGCCGGATTACAAGAAGGGGATGTCATTATTAAAGTGAATGATAAAGAAATAAGCAATGTTGCTTACTTTAGATATGAACTTTATAAACATAAAATAGGTGATACTTTAGAAGTTACTTATTTAAGAGATGGAAAAGAAAAGAAAGCATCAATTAAATTAGCAGTAAATAAAAGTGTTAGTATAGGGTGATTAAATGGAAACGGTAAAAACTTCTAAAAGAATAACAGCATTTTTGCTAGATATATTATTAGTATTTTTTCTAGCGTCTTTAGTAACAAGTATACATTTTATTAATCCTTATTATAAAAAATATGAAGCGGCTTTTAAAGAATATAGTGAAGTAACTAATAATTATTTAGAGGAAAAAATAAGTGAAAAAGAATTTTTACAATTAAATTATGTTAATTATTATAATGTATCACGATTTAGTGTTCCTTATAATATAGCTATTGTAGTTATCTTAATTTTATACTTTGTCGTATTTCAAAAATTTAATAATGGTCAAACAATGGGTAAACAAATTATGAAAATAAAAGTTGTAAACAATAGTGATAATAAAGATGTTTCACTTATAAAATATTTACTTAGAAGTTTACCAATATACTATATTTCAATTGGAGCAATAATACCTCTTTTATTAAATTCTTTAGCATTATTATTTGTTAAAGGTAAAATGTTTTATATAGTTAGTGCTTGTATAAATTATGCTTTTGTTATTCTTGGTGTAGTTACATTAACTATAATGTTATCAAGAAAAGACAAAAGAGGATTACATGATTTAATAGCAGGTACAAAAGTAATAGAATTAAAATAGAAGCATTATTTTGCTTCTATTTTTATTAGCTTAGCATGAACTACTAATTTTTTGGCACTGCCATGACAAGTAGATAAAGTAAGAGTTTTATCACTAGTAGTAACACTTGTATTAAAATCAGCTATCGATCTACCTTTAACTAAATCAATAAACTTTTGATATTCTTCATCGCTAGCAAAATCAGTTTGAATATAATCACTAGTAGTTTCTAATGTATAAACACTATAAATTTGCCATAAAGTATTATAATTTTCTGATGACATTTTAATAATTCTATTATCTTGGGTTTTATACCATTCTTTTGATAATAATTTTTTTAAAGTTCCAAACATTGTTTGATTTTTCATATTATGACCATAAATAATGGTATTTTTACCATAATCATTTTTATCATTACGATAATCCATAAATAACCAACCACCACTATTTTTAGTTTTATCAAAGGAATGATTTAGGTAATAGTCGTTATTACTTGTTTGAACTACGGGATAATTAACATTAGTACCTCCAACAAATAACCATGCCACAGTGTCATTATTAGTTTCTTTAAGTGAATTAAAATCAACATCAATTAATTTCATTTTAATAAAATTCCAATATGGAGTATTAGGTTTTTCATCACTTTTAATTATTTCAGCATCTTCGCTTTCATATTCTTTTATTTTAGTATTATCAGTTATATCTTTAATTAAATCTTTTGTTTTAGGAGTTTCAATTAAATATACAACAATTTTATATGTCGAAAAAGCTAATATTGGTATCATAATTAAAAGAATTATAAGACTTAATAATTTACCTTTATTTAGTTTTCTCTTTTTTCTTTTTTTATGTTCATTTTTAGATTCTATATTTTTGTCAATATTCTTATCTTTATTTTTATCTTTATTATCTTTTATTTCATTTTTCTCTTTAGGTGTATTTTCATATATTTTTTTATTTTTTTCTTCTCGTGTTGTAACTTCTTTTTTTATAAAAGATAAATCTTCTTTTTTTATTTTACTATCTTTTTTAATTTCATGATTTTCAACTAATTTAACTATATCATCTGCCGTAATAGTATAATCATACTTTTTTTTATTTTTATAGTCTTTTTTTAATTTAGGTAATTCAATATTATCTTCTTTTTTGTTTTTTCCTTTTTTTACATCACTCATCTGAATCACCTCTTATATTATACATTATTTTAGTTAAAAATAGTAGAAGGTATTTGTCATACTCTTATAATTTTGATAAAATTAATAATGAGTGGAGGATTTTATGAAAAAATTTTATAGTATAGTTGAAAATAAAATAAAAGATGCTTTAAATGCTTGCGATTATAAAGTAGATGAAGTTGTAGTAAGTGAATCTAATCGTCCTGATTTAGGTGAGTATCAATATAATGGTATTATGCCTCTTGCTAAAATTTATCATAAAAATCCTGTTGAAATAGCCAGTGCAGTAGTAAACGTTTTAAAAGAAGATAAATTTTTTCGTGATGTTAATGTAGCTGGACCTGGTTTTATTAATATATCTATTAGTGATGAAGCTCTAATAGAATTTGTTAATCAAGATGATTATGAATATCCCCAAAATAATAAATTAATCTTTTTTGATTATGGTGGTGCTAATGTAGCTAAAAGCTTACATGTTGGGCATTTAAGAAGCGCAAATATTGGCGAGGCTTTAAAAAGATTATGTGAATATCTTGGTTATAATACTATATCTGATACTCATCTAGGTGATTGGGGCCGTCCTTTAGGTTTAGTAATTTTAGAGTTATCTTTAAGAAACCCTGATTGGCCTTTCTTTAAGGAAAATTATCAAGGCGAATATCCTAAGGTAGAAATTACTAGTGAACTTTTAGAAGAGGTATATCCATATGCTTCAAGTAAAGCTAAAGAAGATGAAGAATATTTAAAAATGGCGCAAGCTATGACAAAGAGACTTCAAAATAAAGAAAAAGGTATCTATGATCTATGGTTGCAAATAATGGAAGTATCTAAAAATGATATTAAAAATATTTATGATAGATTAAATGCTAAATTTGATTTATATAAAGGTGAAAGTAATGCTGAAGATTATGTCCCCGAATTACTTCATTATTTAGATAAGTTAAATATAGTTGAGGAAAGTGAAGGGGCTAAAGTAATTGATGTTAAAAAAGATACCGATACTAAAGAAATGCCTCCAATGTTACTTCTAAAATCTGATGGTGGTCTTCTTTATAGTACTACTGAACTTGCTACTATATTTGATCGAGTTAAAAATTATCATCCAGATGAAATTTGGTATATTGCAGATAAAAGACAAGAATTACATTTTACCCAAGTATTTCGGGCAGCATATAAAGCAAATATAACAAAGGATGAAAAATTAGTATTCGCTGGTTTTGGTACAATGAATGGTAAAGATGGAAAACCTTTCAAAACTCGTGATGGTGGAGTAATGCGTCTTGTTGATTTACTTGATTCTGTAAAGAGTGAATGCTTAAAAAGATTAAATCCTGAAATAGAAGATAATCGTGATGAAATAGCTAATATACTTGCTATTGCGACTTTAAAATATGCAGATATGTTACCAAGTAGGGAAACAGATTATAATTTTGATTTAGAAAAATTTTGTGACTTAGATGGTAAAACAGGACCATATATTGTATATTCTACTATTAGAATGAAATCTCTATTAAATAAATTAAAAGAAAATAATATTAATTATCAAAAAATAAGTCTAATAGCAAATGAATATGATAAAGCATTGATATTATCATTAAATAAATTGGATAATGTCTTAAATAATGCATTTAATGATAAATCACTAAATGCTATAACAGATTATCTTTATGAATTATCAACTAATTTTAATCGTTTTTATACAGAATGTCATGTCTTAAATGAAAGCGATAAAGATAAACAAGAATCATGGGCATATTTAACAAATATAATATACAAAGTAAATAAAATATTACTTGATATATTAGCAATAGATATACCTGATAAAATGTAATATAAAATATAAAAATCGTGTAATTAGTTTATACGATTTTTTTATGTGGGGACTTTGTCAATATTTAGGACAATAAAAAGAGGGGGAAATATCAAAAAGATAAAAAAATAATTAAACAGATAAGTTTTTTTCAAAATTATTGGGAGAAAGATAACCAATGGAAGAATGAGGGCGAATAG
>CANRGA010000050.1 GCA_947630055.1 uncultured Bacilli bacterium | reverse complement strand
CCAGAAGAAAGGGAAAGAGGTATTACTATTAATACTGCTCACGTTGAGTATGAAACTGAAAAACGTCACTATGCTCACGTAGACTGTCCAGGACATGCCGATTATGTTAAAAACATGATTACTGGTGCTGCTCAAATGGATGGTGCTATCCTTGTTGTTTCTGCTGCTGATGGTCCAATGCCACAAACTAGAGAACATATTTTACTTTCTCGTCAAGTTGGTGTGCCTAAGATCGTTGTTTACATGAATAAATGTGATCAAGTAGACGATCCAGAATTATTAGACTTAGTAGAAATGGAAATCAGAGAATTATTAGGTGAATATGATTTTGATCAAGATTGCCCAATCATTCGTGGTAGCGCACTTAAAGCACTTGAAGGTGATGAAGCTGCTGTTCAAAGTATTCGTGACCTAATGGCTGCAGTTGATAGTTATATCGATGCACCAGTTCGTGATACTGATAAACCATTCTTAATGAGTATCGAAGATGTATTTACTATTTCAGGACGTGGTACAGTTGTTACTGGACGTGTTGAACGTGGTAGATTAAATCTTAACGATGAAGTTGAAATTGTTGGTCTAAGACCTACACAAAAATCTGTTGTTACTGGAATTGAAATGTTCCGTAAATCACTTGACTATGCTCAAGCTGGTGATAACGCAGGTGTTCTACTTCGTGGTATTGCTCGTGAAGACGTTGAAAGAGGACAAGTTCTAGCTAAACCTGGAAGTGTTACTCCTCATACTAAGTTTAAAGCAAGTGTTTATGTTCTTTCTAAAGAAGAAGGTGGAAGACATACTCCATTCTTCTCAAATTATCGTCCACAATTCTATTTCAGAACTACTGACGTAACAGGTGTTATTGAATTACCAGAAGGTACTGAAATGGTTATGCCTGGTGATAATGTTGACATGACAGTTGAATTAATTGCTCCAGTTGCTCTTGAAAACGGTACTAAATTCTCTATTCGTGAGGGTGGACATACTGTTGGTGCTGGTGTAGTATCAGAAATTATAAAATAGTAGCCAATGTGCTACTTTTTTTATTGTATTAATTTTCATAAAATTATCACAAAAAAGTATTAACATATAGGAATACTAAAAAATTAGTTGCAATATATTTTAATTGTTGATAAAATCTAATAATGGCAACAAATGAGGAGTGATAACGTGTTTAAATTATTTAAAAAATTAGGAAAAAGAGAATTAATATATGCTTTAATATGTGTGGTATTTATTTCTGTTAATGTTTATTTGGAATTAAAAATACCAGATTATATGTCGCAAATAACAGTACTCGTTCAAACGAAAGGTAGTACAATGGCTGCTATATTAAAAGAAGGCGGCTATATGATGCTATGTGCTTTTGGCAGTTTAATAGCTAGTTTTATTGTGGGCTATTATGCTGCTCAAGTAGCGGCTTATTTTGGCAAAATCATGCGTAAATCTATCTTTGAAAAGGTTGGTAAGTTTGGTACCGAAGAAATTAAAGAATTTTCCACAAGTTCCTTAATTACGAGAACTACTAATGATGTTACCCAAGTACAAATGCTTATTGGAATGGGTTTACAAGCAATGATTAAAGCTCCAATTATGGCATCATGGGCAATTGCTAAAATAGCAGGTAAAAATTTTTCTTGGACAATGGCTACAGGTATTGGGGTAGTAATATTACTTATTACGATAGCAATACTTATGTCTTTAGTATTTCCTAAATTTAAAATAGTCCAAAAATTAACCGATAATTTAAACAGAATAACCAGAGAAAATTTAACCGGTATTAGAGTAATTAGAGCTTTTAATGCCGAAGATTATCAACAAAAGAAATTTGAGAGTGCAAATGAAGAATTAAAAAATGTTCAATTATTTAATCAAAAAACTTTAGGTATTCTATCACCAGTTATGTCATTAATATCATCTGGTCTTTCTCTATCTATTTATTTTATCGGAGCAATTTTAATTGAAAAGGCTAATATGTTAGATAAAATTAATTTATTTGGAGATATGGTAGTATTCTCATCTTATGCAATGCAAGTATTAATGTCATTTATGATGCTTATTATGATCTTTGTTATTTATCCAAGAGCATCAGTATCTGCCAAAAGAATTTTAGAAGTATTAGAAACTGAAGAAAAAATTAAAGATGGTACAATTACTAAAGGCAAAGAAATTGGTACAGTAGAATTTAAAAATGTATCTTTTAAATATCCTGATGCCGAAGAATGCATTTTAGAAAATATTTCTTTTAAAGCAAATCGTGGTGAAACAGTTGCCTTTATTGGTTCAACCGGTAGTGGTAAATCAACATTAATAAATTTAATACCAAGATTTTATGATGCAACGGATGGGGAAGTACTAGTAGATGGTGTTAATGTTAAAGATTATAAAATAGCATCTCTTAATAATATATTAGGTTATGTATCTCAAAAAGCAGTTATTTTTAGAGGTTCAGTAAGCGATAATGTTTCCTATGGTGATAATGGTAAAAAGAAACCAAGTGAGTCTAAAATAAAAGAAGCAGTTGAAGTTGCTCAAGGAAAAGAATTTGTTGAAAAAATGCCTGATAAGTATAATGCTGATTTAGCACAAAGTGGTACTAATATATCTGGTGGTCAAAAACAAAGAATAGCAATAGCTAGAGCAATAGCAAGAGATCCAGAAATATATATTTTTGATGATTCTTTTAGTGCACTTGATTATAAAACTGATTTTACTTTAAGAAAAGAGTTAAAAAAATATACAAAAGATGCTACTAATTTAATCGTTGCTCAAAGAATTGGTACGATTAAAGATGCTGATAAAATATTAGTATTAGATGAGGGTAAATTAGTTGGTATGGGAACTCATAAAGAATTACTTAAAAATTGTGCTATTTATAAAGAAATTGCTTTATCTCAACTTTCCCAAAGTGAACTTGAAAAAGATATGGAGGGATTAAAATGAATCATGGTAGACGTGGCCCTAGAGAAGTAGAAAAGCCTAAAAATTTTAAAAAATCAATGCAAAGTTTAATTAAATATTGTCGTCCTTTCTTAGCATCTATAGTTATTGCCATAATACTTGCGATGTTAAGTGCTATTTTATCTATTATTGGTCCAGATAAACTAAGAGATATAACAAATTTAATTACGGAAGGCTTAATGGCTGGTATTGATATGGTTAAAGTAAGAAACATCTCTTTAGTTTTATTAACCATTTATTTAATAAGTGCTATATTTGGTTATTTACAACAATTTATTATGGCTATAGTTACTAATAAATTTTCTAAATTATTAAGAAAAGAAATAACGGAAAAAATAAATAGAATGCCGCTTAAATATTTTGATAAAAATAGTTATGGTGATATTTTATCAAGGGTAACTAATGATGTTGATACTTTAAGTATGACAATGAATCAAAGTTTAGGGATGCTTGTTAGTTCAATAACTCTTTTAATTGGATCTATTGTTATGATGTTTGTAACTAATGGTATAATGGCTATTACAGCAATTACTTCAAGTATTATTGGTTTTATCTTTATGTTTTTAGTTATTAGTCGTTCGCAAAAATATTTTGATAGATTACAAAAAGGTATTGGCATACTTGATGGTCATATTGAAGAAATGTATTCAAATCATAATGTGGTAAGAGTTTATAATGGTATTGATGAAGCTAATCGAAAATTTGATGAAATTAATGATGAATTATTTGATAGTGTTCGAAAAGGTAATTTTTTATCTGGCTTAATGCATCCATTCATGGGCTTTATTGGTAACTTTGGTTATGTTTGTGTTTGTATTGTTGGAGCAATACTTACTATGAATAACATTATTGATTTTGGGGTAATAGTAGCATTTATGTTATATGTAAGATTATTTACGCAACCACTATCACAAATCGCTCAATCATTCTCATCTTTGCAATCTTGTGCAGCGGCATCAGAGCGAGTATTTGAATTTTTAGATGAAGATGAAATGAGCAATGAAGAAAATTTAACAAAAGTACTTGATAAAGATAAAGTTAAAGGTGCCATTGAATTTAAACATGTTAAATTTGGCTATGATGAAGATAAAACAATTATTAAAGATTTTAATGTTTCCGTTAAACCAGGTGAAAAAATTGCTATTGTAGGTCCAACTGGTGCTGGTAAAACAACAATGGTTAATCTTCTTATGAAATTTTATGAAATAAATGATGGTGATATTTTAATTGATGGTGTATCTACTAAAGAATTAACGAGAGAAAACATTCATGATTTATTCATTATGGTTTTACAAGATACTTGGGTATTTGAAGGGTCTATTAAAGAAAATATTCGCTATAATAAAAGTAATGTTTCAGATGAAGAAATTAAAAAAGTTTGCAAGATAGTTGGACTTGATCATTATATTAAATCTTTACCTCGTGGTTATGATACAGTACTTTCGGATAATGATACGTTATCTTCAGGGCAAAAGCAATTACTTACTATTGCTCGTGGTATGATTGAAGATGCTCCTTTCTTAATTTTAGATGAAGCAACATCCTCAGTAGATACAAGAACGGAAGAATTAGTCCAAAAAGCAATGGATAAATTAACTGAAGGAAGAACATCCTTTATTATTGCCCATAGATTATCAACAATTAAAAATGCTGATTTAATACTCATGATGGATAATGGTAATATAATTGAAATGGGTACCCACGCGGAACTATTAAAATTAAATGGTAAATATGCTGAACTATATAATAGTCAATTTGAAAAAATGGAAGATTAAAAAAATTCCATTTTTTGTTTGGCAAAAAATTGGAAAACATCTTGACAAATTCTCGGGGGGGGTATACTTATAGTAGAAAGGAAAGAAACTTTATGAAGGAAAAAATATTGGATTTATATGCCAAAAACAAAAAGATGGTTTGGGTTGTTGGAGCAGTTCTTGTCGTTATAATTGCTTTAGTTTTAGTAGGAGGGAGTAAACAAGATAAATTTAGTGATATACTTTTAAAAGATTATATTCCAGAAATAAAAAAAGGAAAATTAGAAATTAATAGTAATGATAATGATTACTTAAGTATAGATATTGAAAAAGTTCCTAAAACATATTTTAATGAATATAAAAATGAATGTATAAAAAAAGGATTTGATATTGATAGTACTGAAGATGGTAATGAATATGAAGCATTTAATAAAGAAGGATATAAATTAAGAATTTATTCATATTCTGATGGTGAAATAAGTCTTTATTTAGATGCACCGGAAAAATTAGGTGAAATAACTTGGCCAACAAGTGGTCTTGCTACTTTAATTCCTACATCAGAGTCAACATTTGGAAAAATCATTACTGATTCAAGTGAATATTTCCATATTCAATTAGGTAAAACTTCTAAAGATGAATACAAAAAATATGTAGCATCTTGTGAAGATAAAGGATTTACTGTCGATTATGATAAAGATGAAAATAGTTTTAGTGCTAAAAACAAAGATAGTTATAAAATAAGTGTTAAATATCTTGGTAATGACAATATAGATATTTATCTTGAAGCTCCTAGTGAAGAAGATGATAGTGAATCTACACCTAGTAATCCATCAAGTAGTGATAATGCTGAAACAGGTAATAATACTCAAACTAATAATAATTCAAATATGGTTGATGGCATGAGAAAAGAATTCAAAGATGCTATGGATAGCTATGAAGAATTTATGGGTGAATATGTTTCATTTATGAAAAAATATAATGCTAATCCAACTGATACAGGATTACTTGCTGATTATACAAAATATTTAAGCAAATATAGTAAGTTTGTTGATGATTTTGATAAGTGGGATAGTGACGATTTAAATAAAAAAGAAGAAGCATATTATCTTAAAGTTCAAACTAGAGTTAATAAAAAACTTTTAGATGTAGCAAATTAAAAAGAAGAGTAAAGCTTCTTTTTTAATATAATGGAGTGTGAGTAAAAAATGGCAATAGTTGAAGTTGTAAAATATAATGGAAAACCTAATGTAATGGCATGGAAGTATCCTAATGAAGAATTGGGAACATGGACTCAAGTTATAGTAAATGAAACACAAGAAGTAGTTTTTGTTAAAGAAGGTAAAGTATTAGATGTACTTCCGGCAGGAAGACATACTTTATCTACTGATAATATACCACTTCTAAGTAAACTAATTAATTTACCTTTTGGAGGTAGATCACCATTTACAGCTGAATTGTGGTACGTTAACAAAGTTATGGCATTAGATGTTAAATGGGGAACAGCACCAGCAATTCAATTACAAGATCCAAAATATAAGGTATTTGTTCCGGTAACTGCCTTTGGTCAATTTGGTATAAGAGTAGAAGACGCTAAAAAGTTTTTAACTAAATTGGTAGGTACATTACCAAGTTTTGATCATGATGTCATGGTAAGATACTTTAGAGGCTTATTGGTATCAAATGTTAAAAATGTTATAAGTCAATGCTTAATTAAAGAAGATATATCAATATTAGAAATTAATGCTCATATATCAGAAATTTCAAAAAAACTAGAAAGTTTATTGAAACCAGAACTAGAAAAATATGGCATTGAATTAGTTAATTTTTATGTTACATCTATTGAAGCACCAGAAGATGATCCAGCTGTTATTAAATTAAAAGATGCTCTTGCAAAAAAAGCAGAGATGAATATAGTAGGATATGATTATACTATGGAAAGATCATTTAATACTTTAGAAAATGCTTCTAAAAATGAAGGAGCCGGAAATTTAATGAGTGCTGGTATTGGTATGGGCATGGGATTTGGTGTAGGTGGCCAAATGGCTAGACAAATGGGAAATATATCAGAAAAACTAGATATTTCAAATACCAAATCAAAAGATACTGTTAAATGTAAAAAATGTGGAGCAATGGTTGATGAAGATTCAAAATTCTGCCCTGAATGTGGTGAAAAAATAGGCAATTTTTGTAAAAAGTGTGGAGCTAAGTTGACTAGAGTAGGGCAAAAATTTTGTCCCGAATGTGGAGCATCACAAGTATTTACTTGTCCAAAATGTAAAAAAGAGATAGAAGAAAATTCTAAATTTTGCCCTGAGTGTGGTGAAAAATTATAGAGGTATTTATGAGTAAAAAGAAAATATATATTTTAACAATAGCATTAATATTGTTAATTGCATTATCTACTTTAATATTTTTAGGAATAGGTAGTCATAAGAATATTCAAATAGTATCTTTTATATTTATTATTTTAACGGAAATTATAATATATGGTAATGTTTTATTACTATTTAGCAATAAACTGAATACTTTTGCTAAAGCTGGTTTTAGTAGTACGTTAATTTTATATATAATTAGTATAATTCTTATCAATATTATTTTTAATTCTTTATTTAGTATTAAAAGTATTTTAATAACAAATTTTAGTTTACTATTAATTTATTTATTAGTTGATACATTTATTTTATTTTTTAAGGAGTGAAGGTTGAAAATAAAAACATAAATTTTGTTCACGACAAAAACCGTCAATGAAGACGCTAAAATAAACAGAAAGCGT
>CANRGA010000049.1 GCA_947630055.1 uncultured Bacilli bacterium | reverse complement strand
TCTAATATTTTATTATTAAACTCACACTCGACATTCTCGAAGTTTTTAACTATCTTTTTATCGTTTAATAAACACCAGTTTATTAACTTAATGATAATCACCTCTTTTGTCTTAAAAAATATAACATAGTATATATATAATTTCAACATATTTTTTTAGTTTTTTTACATAATAATTTTAGGTGATTAAATTGCGGGCGGTAAAAATAATTGGAAAAGTTATGTTATTTGGCTTTTTAGCCTTTATTGTTTTTTATGTGGGAATTAATATTTATGCGATGATTACTCCTAAATTAAATATAACTAATAATGGAACTTATTATTTATATGACAATAAAGATAATCTAGTTTATCAAGGCAGTAGTACATCTTCATGGGTAAGTTTAGATGAAATTGATGAAAAATTAATTAATGCGGTAATTTCGATTGAAGATAAGAAATTTTATAAGCATCATGGTTTTGATATACCAAGAATTGCTAAAGCAATGCTTTCTAACATCCAAAATGGTTATATAGTCCAAGGAGCATCAACAATTACCCAACAACTTGTTAAATACTTATATTTAGATTTTGGGAAAACTTGGAAAAGAAAGATTGAAGAAGCATTCTTAACAACTATTGCCGAGATGCAATATGATAAAGATGAAATATTGGAAGCTTACCTTAATACAATCAATTATGGTAATGGTAATTATGGGGTAAGTAATGCAAGTCACTATTATTTTAATAAAGATGCAAATGATTTAACTATGGAAGAAGCTATTATTTTAGCAGGTATTCCGAAAAGTCCAAATAAATTTAATCCAGTATCAAATAAAGAAGAATGTATAAGTAGAGCTAAAATAGTTGCTAAAGCTCTATATAATAATGAATTTATTGATAAAGATACTTATGATAATTTAGATTTTGAAAATGTTGCTATTTATGGTAAAAGTGATGAAAATAACTTACAAATGCTGATGTACTATCAAGATGCAGTTTATAAAGAACTAGAAGATTTAGGAATTAGCAAAAGTATTTTAGAAACTGGTGGACTTAAAATATATACTAATTTAGATATGAATAAACAAACTAGTTTAGAGAAAAATATTTTAAATAATATGCAAGATGTAGGTGATTTACAAGTTGCAAGTGTCATAGTAGACCCTGAAACAGGCAAAATTGAAGCACTAACTGGTGGTCTTGATTATGGTAAAAGTCAATATAATAGAGCAACTGAATCTAAAAGACAAGTAGGATCTACCATGAAATCATTTTTATATTATTCAGCATTAGAAAATAATTTAGTATCATCATCTAAATTTAAAAGTGAATATACAGTTTTTAATATAAGTAATAAACAAAGTTATTCACCAACTAATTATAATGATAAATATGCTAATAAAGATATAACTATGGCGGCAGCAATTGCTTTCTCTGATAATGTTTTTGCCGTTAAAACTAATTTATTTTTAGGTACAGATACTTTAGTAGAAACCGCTAAAAGAGTTGGGATAAAAGAAGAATTACAACCACTACCTTCTCTTGCTTTAGGTACAGGAGAGATAAATATTCTTGATTATGCAACTGGTTATGCTACTTTAGCTAGTGGAGGTTACAAAAAAGATTTATACTTAATTAGAAAAATAGAAGATCCTGAAGGTAATGTTATTTATACTAAAGAAAATAAAAAAAGTTTAGTATTAAATCCTAACTATGTATATATATTAAATGAACTTTTATCAAACACAACATCATCGGCTTTTAAAGATTATACATCAGCAACGGCTTCAACTATTGCAAGTAAACTAAGTCGTAAATATGCAATTAAAACTGGAACTACCGCTACAGATTACTGGACTGTTGGTTATAATAAAGATGATTTAATGCTTGTTTGGTTAGGATATGACAATAATAGAGAATTTACTAAAGGTTTTAGTGCTGTTAATAAAAATATCTGGGCAGATACGATGGAAGAAATACAAAGTGGCATTGAAGATAATTGGTATGAAACACCAAATGATGTAGTTGGAATAATTTTAGATTCAGTTACTGGTGAAGTTACCAAAGATCAAAGTAGAGCCATTATGTTTTATTATTTAAAAGGTAGTGAACCAAATATTAGTAAAGCACAAATTGTTACAAAAGAAGAACAAGATGAAAAAAATAAAGAGTGATTAATCAATTTCACTCTTTTATTATTACTTATCAATTGTTATTGTATATCGTATTTCTTTTATATCATTTTCTTTCGAAATACTTATACGATAATTATTTTCCCTTAAGTCATCTTCTAATTTATCAATTAATTCATTTGCTTTTGTTAAATCCACTTTTTTTACTTCTTCAGTTGAAACATTAACTTGTGGAATTTCTTTTATTTCAGATTTTTCTTTTGTTTCTTCAACTGGACTTAAGAAATCAAGCAGTTCTATTTCTTCATCAGGTTCTTCTGGTTCTACATTTAGATTTGGAGCAATTTCGTTAGTTTTTTCTTGTTCTTCTTCCTCATCACTCTCATCAGTAGATGTTACATCAACAACAGGAGCATTTAAATCTATGTCAGGTTGACCTTCTAAAATATCTTTTTCTTTATCATTTTCTGTTGGTTCTGGTTCATTAATTGTAAATGGATTAATATTAGTTTGATTATTAATATCTTCCCCAACATTCATATTTACTGATTCATCTTCTAAGAAATTAAAGAATTTATTAGGTATTTTTTTCGGTTCTTCATTTTGCTCTTCTTTTTCCTCAACAGGACTATTGTTTATTACACTCATTATATCAGTAGCTTTTTCTTTAATAGCGTTAATATCTGGAGTATCAGCAACTAAAGGAACTTCATCTATTTTACCTTCTTTTCTTAGTGTATCTTTTAATCTTTTATCTAAATCTTTAACTGTTAATCTTTCATCTATAATAGTCTTTAACCATTTTTCTTGTTCATCACTGTCATTTAATTGTAATAAGCTTCTAGCATGTCTTTCAGATATTTTACCAGCCATTAAAGCATCTTGAACTGCATCAGATAATGATAGTAATCTTAATTTATTAGAAATAGCAGATTGACTTAATCCCATTTTTCTAGCGAGTTCTTCTTGAGTTAAGTATCCCTTATCTAAAAGAGCTTTATATGATTTTGCTTCTTCTATTGCTGATAAATCTTTTCTTTGAACATTTTCAACAATAGCAACCTCCGCACTTTTATTATCATCCATTTTTGTAATAATAGCAGGTACACTCATTAAGCCAGCCATTTTAGCGGCTTTAAATCTACGTTCTCCTGCTATTATTTCATATTTATCTTCAAGACGTCTTAAAATTAGGGGTTGAATAATCCCATGTTCTTTTATTGAAGAAGCAAGTTCATTTAAGGCTGACTCGTCAAAATTTAATCGTGGCTGAAAACGATTAGGAATTATATCTTCAATAGGCACATTTATTACTTGCAAATTTTCTTGTGTATCTTGATTCACACAAATCTACCCCTTTACCTCTATACTCTATATTTAATTCTAACTTATTTATTTAATTTTTGCAATGGCTTTTTAATTATTTTGTCGTATGGTCTTAAATCTTTTAAAGTATTTTCTCTATTTTTTTTGATTTTTATTATATTTCTTTGACCATTATCGTGATATAAATCAAAATTAATAATATCTTCAATTTCACTATTCAAAATAGCTATAGTACTTTTAGCATCATTTAACTCACTAGCAATATTACCTTTTAAAGCAATAAAATAACCATTTACTTTAACTAGTGGTAAAGAAAGTTCAGTTAGAACTCTTAGGTTAGCAACCGCTCTAGATGTAACAATATCAAATTTATTTAAATTGTTTTTAGCATAATCTTCTACTCTACTATGAATAAGTTCAACATCTATATTGAGCTTAGTAGCTAATTCTTCTATAAATTTGATTTTTTTATTATTTGAATCTAATAAAGTTACTTTTATATTTGGATAAATTATTTTAATAACCATACCCGGAAAACCAGCACCAGTACCTATATCAAGTAGATTATTTACTTTACTTAAGTCAATTGCTTTTACTATAGTTAGGGAATCATAAAAATGTTTTAAATAGATATCTTCATCATTAGTTATCGCTGTTAAATTAGTATGCTTATTATATTCTTGTAAGAAATTTTTATAAATTTCTAAATCTTCTAACATTTTATTAGTTACATTAATATTTAATTTTTTTAATTCTTCTACAAATTCATTTTTATTCATGTTTACTATATTCTTTCTTTAAATAGACCGCTAAAATAGCAATATCTACCGGATTTACCCCACTTATTCTTGAGGCTTGAGCTATTGTTCTAGGTCTTACTTTATCTAATTTTTGCTTAGCTTCACTAGCTAAATTTTTAATCTTTTGATAATCAATATCTTCAGGTATTTGTTTTTCTTCTATTTTTTGTAATTTTTCTGCTTCTTTATAAGCCTTTTCAATATAGCCGCCATATTTATAATTAATTTCAACTTGATAAATTACTTCAGAATCATATTTAAATTCATGAAAATTACTTAAAAATTCCATAGTTATTTCTGGTCTTTTTAAAGCGTCTGCATAAGTAATATTTTGTTTTGGTATATCTATATTATGTTCTTTAAATATTTTTCTAACATCTTCATTTAATACTAACTTAGTATTCTCTAATTCTTTAGTTAATTTTTGAATATTTTGCTTCTTTTCTTCTAATCTATCATGTTGTTCTTTAGAAATTGTACCTATTTTATAAGCAATATCTCTTAATCTTAAATCAGCATTATCGTGTCTTAAAATTAAGCGAAATTCTGCTCTACTAGTAAGCATTCTATAAGGATCTGTTATTCCTTTAGTAACTAAATCATCAATTAATACACCAATATAGGCTTCATCTCTTCTTAAAACTAATGGCTCTTTATTTTGTAATTTTAAACTTGCATTAATACCAGCCATAATTCCTTGGCCAGCAGCTTCTTCATAACCACTTGTACCATTTATTTGGCCAGCCGTAAATAAACCTGATATTATTTTATTTTCTAGACTTGCTTTTATTTGTAATGGATCAATTGCATCATATTCAATCGCATAAGCATATTTAGTAATAACAGCATTTTCTAAACCTTTTAGGCTATGAACCATCTCTTCTTGAACATTTCTTGGCATACTAGTAGAAAAACCTTGTAAATACCACTCATCATAGTAAATACTTTCCGGTTCTAAAAATAATTGATGGCGTTCTTTATCCGCAAATCTAACTATTTTATCCTCAATAGATGGACAATATCTTGGGCCTACACCAGTAGCATATCCGCCATACATTGCTGATTCTTTTAAATGATTTTTAATTATTTCGTGTGTTTGTTCATTAGTATAAACTAAGTAACACTTTTGTTGTTCATTTATTTTATATTGTGGTTTTATATCATGACTAAAAGTCCAGTAAGTATTATCTCCTACTTCTTCATGCATTTTACTAAAGTCAATAGATTCTTTCTTAATTCTTTGAGGAGTTCCAGTTTTAAGCCTAATAATATTTAAACCTAATTTTTTTAAATTATCACTTAAATAGTTACTTCTACCCTCACCATGTGGACCACCTGGAGTATTTTCTGAACCAATTAAGATATTTGCTTTAGTATAAGTACCAGTAGTAAGAATAACTGCTTTACTTTTTATTTCTTTGCCATTATCTAAAACTACACCTTTTACTATGTTATCTTCAACAATTATATTTTCCACTAATCCTTCTTCAATTGTTAAATTTTTATTTTTTTCTAAAAATTCTAACATTTTTTTCGGATATACTCTTTTATCGGCTTGAGCCCTTAGGCTTCTTACGGCAGGACCTTTCGAATTATTAAGCATTTTTATTTGGAAATGAGAAAGATCTGCAACTATTCCCATTAAACCACCTAGAGCATCAACTTCTCTTACAATAATACCCTTAGCAGTACCACCAATTGAAGGATTACAAGGCATATCAGCAATATTATTTTTATTCATTGTTAAAAGAAGGGTTTTCATACCCATTTTAGCTGCGATATTAGATGCTTCACAACCAGCATGACCACCACCAACTACAATAACATCATACATTTATACCCCTACTTTCCTAAACAGAAATTACTAAATAAGGTATCAATTAATTCATCACGATACACTTCACCCGTAATTTCACCTAGATAGTTCCAAGCATTAGTAATATCAATTTCTATCATATCAACTGGTATATCACTACCTAAATTATTAATTGCGTTATTAATACTTTCTAAAGCTTTTTTTAATAAATCAATTTGTCTTACATTAGACATATAAGTTAAGTCTTTACTATTAATTTTATCTAGTTCTAATAATTTGATAATAGCATTTTTTAAACTATCTAAACCATTTATATCTTTAGTATTACCTACTACATAATCTTT
The DNA here is from genome assembly GCA_947630055.1 of uncultured Bacilli bacterium. Classification (GTDB taxonomy): domain Bacteria; phylum Bacillota_I; class Bacilli_A; order RF39; family UBA660; genus SIG200. The sequence continues at coordinate 1,334 of CANRGA010000049.1, read as the reverse complement.
TTCTATAGTAAGTTTATTATTTAAATCAGACTTATTAACAAAGATAATTCTTTTTTCTTTCGGTACATTTTTGATTAAATCTTGTTCATAATTAGATAATTCTTCATTATTATTTAAGACTATTATGACAACATCAGCTTTATTAATAGCGTTCTTACTCTTTTCTACTCCTATTTTTTCCACTACATCATCTGTTTCTCTAATGCCAGCAGTATCAATAAAATTAATTAAAAAGCCATTCAAATTCATACTACCTTCAACTATATCTCTTGTAGTACCAGCAATATTTGTAACAATTGCTTTTTCTTCTTCCAGCAAACTATTTAAAATACTACTTTTTCCAACATTTGGTTTACCCACTATAGCAATATTAATACCTTCTTTAATTAATTTACCATTTTTAGAATCTTTTAACATTCCGGATAATTCTTCTTTTACACTTAAAAGCTTAGGCATTAAGGTATCTTTGGTAACTACTTCTATATCTTCATATTCTGGATAATCAATATTTACTTCAATATTAGCCATTACATCAACAATATTTTTTCGCATATCTTTGATTTTTTTTAAAAGACTACCACCTAAATTATTTAAAGCAAGTACTCTAGCATTATCAGTTTTAGCATTTATTAAATCGTTTACTGATTCAGCTTGCGTTAGATCAATTCGCCCATTTAAGAATGCTCTTTTAGTAAATTCACCAGGTTCTGCTAGACGACAACCTTTTTCTAGTAATAATTCAAGTATTCTATTTGTCGTATTTAAGCCACCATGACTATTTATTTCAATTGTATCTTCTTTGGTATAAGTTTTTGGAGCAAGCATAACTGTAACTAAAACTTCATCTATTTTTTCTTCATTATCATAGATAAAACCATAATGAATGGTATGACTATTAACTTTTTTTAAATTAGTTCCACGAAAAATCTTCGAAACAATATCTAATGTCTCTTTACCACTAACTCTTATGATAGATATTGCACCAGTACCAGATGACGTTGCAATAGCACATATAGTATCTTCCATCTACTTACTCCTTTCGCACACTTATATTAGCACAAATATGTTATTTTTGCATTAAAAAACTTGGATTATACCAAGTTCTAATCTAATTTTAATGATTTGCCTTCTTCTTCTTGTAAACTCATTTCTTCATTTATTCTTTTTGATATATCATTTAATTGTTCTTTTGATACTACTCCACCTTGATTTGATATTTTTTCGAATTCATCAATATTTAGACAATCAATTAAAGAATAGTCTGAAAAGAAAAAAGAAATTTATTTTATAAAAATAATAAAAAAGGGCAGACTTCCCCTTACCCCAAAGAAAGT
>CANRGA010000048.1 GCA_947630055.1 uncultured Bacilli bacterium | reverse complement strand
TCATCATATTAATCAACCACCTTTTCTATATTATACCAAATTGGTGATTGCGAAAAAATTTCACTCCTTAAAGCTGTTTAAACTTCTTTTTTATTTGAGTTATATAAAACTCGTGATATAATATAGTTTGAGGTGGATTATGGGACTATTCAAAAGATTATTAAATAGTGAATATAAAGAATTAAAAAGATTCGAAGGAATTGCTGATCAAATAGTAGCATTAGATGAAGAAATGCAAAAACTAAAAGATAGTGATTTTAAGAAAAAAACAGAAGAATTTAAAGAAAGATTAAAAAATGGCGAAACATTGGATGATATTTTAGTTGAGGCTTTTGCTTTAGCAAGGGAAGCAGCGTATCGGACAATTGGTGAAAAAGCTTTTTATGTTCAACTTCTAGGTGGTCTTGCTATTCATTATGGTAATATTGCCGAAATGAAAACTGGTGAAGGTAAAACTTTAACAACTATATTTCCAGCTTATGTTAATGCTTTAACTGGTGAAGGAGTACATGTAGTTACTACTAATGAATATCTATCTAGCCGTAATGCTGAATGGATGGGACCTGCTTATAAACTTCTTGGTGTAACAGTAGGTGTTAACCTAAGAGAAATGAGTGCAAAAGAAAAACAAGCTGCTTATGCTTGTGATATTTTGTATTCAACAAATAATGAAATAGGTTTTGATTACTTAAGAGATAATATGGTAGTAAGAAGTGAAGATCGTGTTCAAAGACCACTTAATTATTGTATTATCGATGAAGTTGACTCTATTTTAATTGATGAAGCAAGAACTCCACTTATAATAAGTGGTGGCCAAATGAATTCACGTAATTTATATGTAGAAGCAGATCGCGCTGTTAAAAAATTAAAAGATGTTGAAGATTATGATATTGATGTTAAAACTAAAAATGTTTCTTTAACTGCTGAAGGTAGTAAGAAAATTGAAAAGATGTTTAATCTAAATAATCTATATGATTTAGATAATACTGCTTTAGTTCATCATTTAAATCAAGCTCTAAAAGCTAATTATGGTTTTAAAAAAGATGTTGATTATGTAGTGCAAAATGATGAAGTAATTATAGTTGATCAATTTACTGGTCGTCTAATGCAAGGAAGACAATTTAGTGAAGGCTTACATCAAGCCATTGAAGCTAAAGAAGGCGTAACTATTAATACTGAAACTAAAACAATGGCTACAATTACTTTCCAAAACTTATTTAGAATGTATAAAAAATTATCTGGTATGACTGGTACTGCGAAAACAGAAGAAGAAGAATTTACTAACATTTATAATATGTATGTTATTGAAATACCTACAAATATGCCAGTTATAAGAGAAGATTATGCTGATTTAGTTTATGCTACAAGTAAAGGTAAATATAACGCTATTATAAATTATGTTAAAGAAATACATGAAACAGGTGAGCCAATCCTTATCGGTACTATCTCAGTTGAGGCCAATGAATATTTAAGTAGTCTACTTAAAAAAGCAGGTTTAAAGCATGAAGTATTAAATGCTAAGAATCACGAAAGAGAAGCTGAAATTATTGCTAAAGCCGGCGAAAAAGGTGCGATAACTCTTGCTACTAACATGGCTGGTCGTGGTACCGATATTAAACTAGGCGAAGGTGTTAAGGAACTTGGTGGTCTTTGTGTAATTGGTACGGAAAGACATGAATCAAGACGTATTGATAACCAACTTCGTGGTCGTGCTGGTCGTCAAGGAGATCCAGGTAAAAGCCAATTCTTTGTTTCTTTTGAAGATGATTTAATGCGTCGTTTTGGTACAGAGAGAATTAAGACTATGTTAACTTCTCTTGGTATTGATGAAACACAAGCTATTCGTTCTAAAGCTTTAACAAAAAGTATTGAAACAGCGCAAAAGAAAGTTGAAGGTAACAACTATGATATTCGTAAAACTTTACTTGACTATGATAACGTTTTAAATGAACAAAGAGAAATAATTTATGCAAGACGTAATGAAATATTAGATCAAGATAGTATTCATGATAATATTTTAGGAGTATTTAGAAATACCATTACTAATTTAATTTCTAGTCATTTTGATAAAAATGGTTCTATAAGTGAAGAAGATTTAAAAGAATTAGTAGAATATGTTAATGCTAATTATTTAAAAAATAATAGTTTAAAAATTAAAGATGTTAAAGATTTATCAGATGAAGAATTAAGAGATAAAATTTATGATTTAATTATTAAAGACTATGAAGTAAAAATGGTAGATACACCAGTAATGAATGAATTTGAAAAAGCAATATCTCTTCGAATTATTGATTCAAACTGGGTAGAACATATGAGTGCAATGGAACATTTAAAAGAAGGTATTGGTCTTCGTGGTTATAGTCAAACAAATCCGATTCAAGCTTATACTATGGAAGGATTTGAAATGTTCGATGACTTACTTGTTAAGATTGAAGATTTAACTGCACAATTCTTGCTTAAAGCTGAAGTAAGACAAAATACGGAAAGAACTCAAACTTTAAAAGGAACCGCTAATGATGGTAAAGAAACAGTTAAAAGCGCTCCTAAAAGAGTTAATAAAATAGGTAGAAATGATCCATGTCCATGTGGCAGTGGTAAAAAATATAAAAATTGTTGTGGTAAATAATTATCAAAGGATGTGGCTATATTGCGTACATCCTTTTTTTAGAAAAGAGAAAATATATATGGGAGATGTAAATATTAGATTTTTAAAAAATAGTGATAAAGATTATAAATTATTAGAAAAATGGTATCAGAAAGAAGAAATATATTCTAGTTTTGAACAACGAAAATTAACTTTTGAAGAAATTAAAGAAAAATATTATCCAAGAACATTTAAGAATGCTAAAATACCTGTATATATTATTGAATATAAAAATATACCAGTAGGCATTATTCAATATAAATTAGTACAGGATAGAGAAAAAGAATTATATAAACTAGTTGGTGATAATATTTATGAATTGGATATTTTTATTGGTGAATTAAAGTTTCATAACAAAGGCATAGGTAGTACTGCAATAAATATATTATCCAAAATATTATATGAAGAAAAAAATGCTAAAATATTAATTATGTGTCCTTTGAAGTCTAATGCAAAAGCAATAAAATGCTATCAAAAATGTGGTTTTATTATAAAAAAATATTTTAAAGACAAAGATACAATTGGTGTTATGCAAGAATATGCATTAATGATAAAATAATAATTGGAGAAAGATAGGAAAGGTGGTAGTATGAATTATGAAATAGTCGAAGCTAAAAGTGCTGAAAAAAACAAAATGTATGCCTTACTTCAATTTGCGTTATATGATGGTTCACAATATATTGATAATGATATTAATGATGATTGTCTTTTTGAATATAATTGGTTTAATAACTATTTTACAGATGCTAATAGAGTAGCATACTTTATAAAAGATAAGGAAAAATATTTAGGAATGGTTTTAGTCAATGAAAATTTAAAATTTAATAAAAATGGTAAAAGTATTGCTGAATTTTTAATTTTACCTAAATATAGAAGAAATCATATTGGAAAAAGAGTAGCATATGATATATTTACAAAATTTAAAGGAAATTGGGAAGTTGAACCTATGGAAAATAATCCTATTGCATATTCTTTTTGGCATAATGTTATTGCGGAATACACTAATAACAATTACATAATAAAAAAAGTTAAGGAAGGAGAGATTTTTATATTTAATAATGAAAATAATTGAATATGAAGATAAATATTTAGAAGATATAAGAAAACTATTAACAGAATTGGAAGAATATATTGTATCAATTGATAAAGACGCACTTGATCAAGTACATCCTGATTATTATGAAAAAATGGCTTTAGTTGATTTAGAAAATGTTAATAATAATAATGGTAAATGTTATTTAGCAATAGAAGATAACCAAGTAATTGGACTCATTATGGGGACTATACCACCTTTTGATAAATATGATTACCTAGATTATAAATGTCCCAAAAGAGGAATAATAACTGAACTTATAGTCACTAAAGATGCTCGTTCTAAAAATGTTGGTAAAAGTTTAATTAATAAATTAGAAGATTACTTTAAAGATAATAATTGCGAATATGTTTTAGTGGATGTTTTTGCTTATAATGACGGAGGAATAAATTTCTATAATAACAATGGTTACCATTCAAGAATGTATACACAAATAAAAAAATTAAAATAGAACAAAATATATTTAGAGGTTATATTATGACTAATAAATATATTTTTTTTATTGTTTTGCTTAGTATAGTGAATTTACTTTTGTTATCTAATTTTAATATTAATAATTCTCATGAAGTAATAGTAAATATTAAAAATAAAATAGATTTTGAAATAATATATCTAAATCAAGAATGCAGTAATGAATTAGAAGAATTATCTAGAGATGATAATTATATTTATGTATCTCCTTGTATTAAAATAGCTAATATTTTAATAAGATTTTCTAATGGAGATGAATTTAAGTTGAAAAGCATTATCGATAAAAATATAATTTCTTTAAAAGATTTAATAAATAAAGGTTTAAAAGTAGAAAAAATTGAATTAAATAATAATTCTACTAGTAATGTTAATGATGCTAAGGAAAATAACAATTCTAATAACAATAATATAGTTAAAGAAAATGAAGATGAAAAAGTAATTTTAACTTTGCAAGAAATACAAGAATATAATAAAAAAATTAAAGAAAGAACTAATACTTTATATGATATAGATAATATTAATAATTTAACTAAAGAAGATATTATTGAGTTTATAACAAGTTATGATTTGCCAAAACTTCCTAAGTATGATGGTAATAATGAGTATAACAGCACTAATACAGGTAACATTTTAAATAATCGTAATTTAAATAATATTGATTTAAATTTTGAAAAAGGAATTGTTGTTAAAAGAACTAATTTAAGAAGTTTTCCGACTAATATATCTTTTTATGATAGAAAAAACATTAAAGACTTTGATAGATTACAAGAAACAGAATTACTTGTTAATACTCCTGTTTTAATTATTCATAAAAGTTTAGATAATTTATGGTATTTTGTGATAAGTCCTACATACTTTGGTTGGGGTTTACAAAGTGATATAGCATATGCAACAGACGATGATTATAATTTTTTTGTTAATTCTAGTTCATTTGGTATTATTACTAAGCCATCTTTTAATATTAACGATACTATTTTAGATATGAGTGTTAAATTGCCTTTAGTTAAAGCAAATAAAGATAGTTTAGTTTTAATGTTACCTATAAAAGATAATAATGGTTATGTGGAAAGAAGAGAGATAACTATAAATAATGATGATGTTAGTTTAGGATATTTACCTTATACTAAAGAAAATGTTTATAAACTTGCAAATGCTTATATTAATACTCCATATAGTTGGGGTGGCAAAGATAATGGTGTTGACTGCTCTAGTTTTATTAGTAATTTATATCGGACATTTGGTTTTATTTTTCCAAGAAATACTTCAAGTCAAAATTCTAGTGTTGGCAGTGTTACTAATTTAGGTAGTATTAGTGATCCAGAAAAATTAAAGATTATAGATAGTACTAATCCCAGTTTATTATATATGAATGGTCATGTTATGTTATATATTGGTGTGGAAAATAATAAACATTATATTATTCATGCCTCAGGTAGTGATGGTAAAGTAGTAAAAAGTATTTTAGATAATTCTACTTATTTAAAAAAGATTAATAAATTAGTGGAAATAAAAAAATAATATATAAAGTAGTAAATTTATCTATCTTTTGCTATAATTTTAGTAGGTGATTTAATTTGAAAAAAAATATTTTAGTAACAATTAGCATGGTTTTAGTAACATTAATTTTATATTATTTTATGTTACCCCCAATTAATTTAAGTAGTCCGGAATTTTATTCTTTTATTTTTATCATTTTTGTTATTTTTGTCTGTGTTAGTTCTTTCAGTAAAATTGAAGATATGGTAAGAATGCGCAGATATAGAGATAATGGTATAATTAGTTATCTTGTTATTGGTGCTTTATCTATTATTGGTTTAATTTTATTTATAAATATTGTTTTATCTCCATTTTTTAATGCTAAAAGTTATAGCAAAAGAATAAGTGTTGATGAAACTCATGAGTTTATTAGTGATATTAAAGAAGCTGATTTTACCAAAATTCCTTTAATTGATAAAGAAAGTAGTCAAAAATTAGGTGATCGTAAAATGGGTGAATTTGCCTCATGGGTTAGCCAATTTTATGTAAGTGATTTATATACCCAAATTAATTATAATAATGAAATAGTAAGAGTTACTCCTTTAGAATATGCAGATTTAATTAAATATTTTACTAATCGTGATGATGGCATTAAAGGATATATTATGGTTGATTCTGTAAGTGGTAAATCTAGTTTAAAACAAATGGATAAAGGTATGCGTTATATGCCTAGTGCTTACTTTTTTGAAAATTTATATAGAAAATTAAGACTTAGTTATCCAACTACTATTTTTGATGAAGCATCATTCGAAATTGATAATGAAGGAAATCCTTATTGGATAGTACCAACAGTTAAATATAGTGGTGTTGGCTTAAAGAAAGAAATTAATGGAGCAGTTATATTAGATCCAATTACTGGTAAAAGTAAAAAGTATGCTGTTGAAGATATTCCAACTTGGGTAGATCATGTTTATAGTGCGGATCTAATTATTGAACAAGTAGATAACTGGGGCGAATACCGAAATGGATTTTTAAATTCTATCTTTGGGCAAAAAGATGTTATTAATACTACCGAAGGTTATAATTATTTAGTAATGGATGATGATGTTTATTTATATACTGGTATAACATCTGTTTCATCTGATGAATCTAACTTAGGTTTTATCTTAGTTAATTTAAGAACAAAAGATGCTCATTATTATAGTGCTCCTGGGGCAGAAGAATATAGTGCAATGGCATCAGCTGAAGGGCTAGTACAAGAAAAAGGTTATGAAGCATCATTCCCACTTTTAATTAATTTGAATAATAAACCAACTTATCTTTTAAGTTTAAAAGATGATGCTGGTCTTGTTAAAATGTATGCTTTTATTGATGTTGCTGATTATCAAAAAGTAATTGTTAGTGATTCATCTTTAGGTATCGATGCTGCAGTTAAAAAATATTTAGGGGAAAATCCATCAGTTGATACTAATAATTTGAAAGATGCTACCATTACAATTAAAACGATAACTAATGCTGTTATTAATGGCAATACTAATTATTATATAACTGATACGGAAGATAAATTATATTATTGTGATATAAATATAGGTAAAACTATTCTACCTTTCTTAAAGAAAGATGATAAAATAAAAATTTCTTATAGCGAATCAGAAGTATCACAAATAGTCAGAATAGAAAGATAATTATGATTAAAGTAGTAATATGTGGTTCAAAAACTTTCACTAATAAATGTATAGAAATAGCTGATGATTTACGAAGAATTAATATTAATGCCGTAGTGCCAAAAGAATTTTTTGTTAAAATGGTTAAAAAAGAAGCATCTTTATTACATTTTTCAGAAATTGAAAAAGATGATGTTGATGCTTTATTAATAGTTAATGAAACTAAAAATAATATAGAAAATTATATCGGTGCCAATACTTTTGCTGAATTAGCTTTTGGTTTTTATAAAGGTAAAAAAATATTTTTGCTTAATGATATATATGAACCATTTAAAGAAGAGTTAGAAGCATGGGAAGTAATTCCCTTAAAAGGAAATTTAGCTAAAATAAAAGATATATTAAAGGATGATATAGATGAATAATTTAAAAGATGAATTACTTACTCTTGGGAGGTCACTTTGACATCCATAGTAAGGAAGAAAAATTAAAAGAATTAGAAGAGATAACTAAAA
>CANRGA010000047.1 GCA_947630055.1 uncultured Bacilli bacterium | reverse complement strand
AAACCCAGTTGAATATCGAACTCAACTAGGTTTTAAATAATACTTTTTTAGTGTCTACTTTTTATTGACAACTTCACCATGAGGTTATCTTCAATTTTTTTATTCTGCAAGTTTGTATGGATTTTCTATAAATACTCTTTTACCATTTTTATCAACTTTATATTCTGTTACAGTTTTTGCTTCACCATTATCAGTTATTGTTACTGTCATTTTAAGTTCATAACCAACTATACCATCACCAGTTTTATTTACAACAGCAGATATTTTTCTATTTAATGCAAGAGTACCAGTTAAATTTAATGCTTCAACATCTTTTTTAATTCTAGTTGTTTCTGTTTCCATTAATTGATTAATATCTTTTGAAGTAGTAACATTTTTATATAAATCTAAACTTACAGCACAATTATTAGTAGTGATATTTATAGCTACTAAATATGTATCACTATCATATTCACCATTACCATATTTACAAGTTACTTCTTGAGGTTTTTCTGGTTCTGGTGTACTTGGTTTTTCAGTAGTAGTTGTCTTATCTGTAATAGTTAATTTTGTCTCTTCAATAGTTTGATTACCGGCAGCATCAGTCGCTTCTATTTTAATTGCATATGTACCAGCTTTTGTATATTTATCATAAGTAACATTTTTACCTTCTTCATCGACACCTTCAGTATAGAAGCCTATATTACATTTTTCTTGACTATTATCACTACAACTATCTACAAAACTATTAGCAGTATAATCTTCATTTTGTTTAATAGTTACTTCTTTTAAAGAAAGTACAGGTTTAGTAGTATCTATAACATTAATAGTAGAATCATAAGATTTACCATTTATTTGAATTTTTACATCATATTTACCAACCTTTGATATGTCATAATCTTCAGCATAATCAATTTTTATTTTGCTTAGATCAACATTTTCAATTTTGGAAAAGAAAATATCATTTGTAAATTCTTCATTAATTTCAACGGTAGCTTCTTTTTTAATACTAAGTTCACCACCAGGGGTTTTTTTATTTTCTCCTTGAAAATTAGATGTTAAGATAAAGCATACAATAATACCAATTATACATACTCCTATAATAACAATGTTTATTATAGTTCTTTTAGTATTGTATACTCTATTGTAGAAAAATTTTTTTGCCATAATAAAACCTCTATCCTTAATATAACTTAATAATAACATAATATGTATTAAATTGACAATATTTTATTTGTTTTATTGACACAACTTGCATATAATTAATTGTCTAAAACTATTGCATAATAGGCATATTTATGGTATTATTTAACATGCAATTAAATTTAATTGCTAGTTTAGTGGGAGGGAAATGCGGATTTGCCCAAGACCACTGACGCGAAAAAATTTTTATAGGAGGTGTTTTCGTGGCAAAAGAAGTCGTAAAGAGAATTAAGCTTGAAATTGAAGCTGGTAAAGCAACTCCAGCTCCACCAGTTGGTACAGTTTTAGGACCTGCTGGAATCAATTTACAAGAATTTTGTTCTAAGTTTAATGAAGAAACCCGTGATAAAATGGGTGATGTCATTCCATGTGAAATCTCAGTTTATGAAGATCGTACATTTGACTTTGTTCTAAAAACTCCACCTGCTGGATTCTTACTAAAGAAAGTAGCTAAAGTTCAAAAAGGTAGTGCTAAAGGAGCAAATCAAATCGTTGCTACTATTACAGAAGCAGATCTTAGAAGTATTGCTGAAACTAAATTACCTGATTTAAATGCTTATACTGTTGAAGAAGCAATGAACATTATTGAAGGTACAGCAAGAAATATGGGTATTGCTATTAAAGGTCGTAATGATGCTGAACTTGCTGAACAAGCTGCTGAGGCCGCTGAAGAAGAAAAAGAAATGGCTAAGCGTGAAGCTGAACTTGAGGCAATGGAAGAAGAAGCTAAGACTGAAGCTCCAGTTGATGTTCCAGTAGTTGGTGACGAAGAAGAAAATCAAGAAGAAACTGAAGAGAATTAATAAAAATAAATATTATATATTATAATAATGATAAAAGAGTCCGCTAATTAACCACAGTTAGGAGGGAAAATTTTGAGAAAACGTAGTAAAAAATATGTGGAAGTTGCTTCTAAAATAGATAGAGATAAATTATATTCTAAAGAAGAAGCTACAAAACTAGTAAAAGAATCATCTGTTACTAAATTTGATAGTACTGTTGAAGTTGCTATTAAACTTAACATTGATGCCAAAAAATCAGATCAACAATTACGTGGATCATTAGTAATGCCTAATGGTACAGGTAAAAGTAAAAAAGTATTAGTTATTGCTAAAGGAGATGCTGCTGAAGATGCTAAAAAGGCTGGTGCAGACTTTGTTGGTGATAAAGATTTACTTGATAAAATAAAGAGTGAAAATTGGTTTGATTTTGATGTAATCGTTGCAACACCTGATATGATGCCAGAAGTTGGTAAAATTGGTAACATTTTAGGACCTAAAGGTTTAATGCCTAACCCTAAAACTGGTACAGTTACTATGAAAACTGGCGATGTTGTTAAAGATTTAAAAAGCGGTATGGTAACATATAAAACTGATAGTTTTGGTAATATCCATACTATTATTGGTAAGTCATCTTTCAAAGAAGATAAATTACTAGAAAATTTAGAATATGTAATTAGAACTATCAATAAAGCAAAACCTCAATCAGTTAAAGGTGTATTTATTGATAAAATTGCATTATCTACAACTATGGGTCCAAGTATTAAAGTTGACAAAAACTCATTTGAAATATAATTTGGACTTGCGAAATATAAAGTTGTAGAGTATAATACTTAAGAAGAAAAGAAAAACCGAAGACAGTAGGGAAGGAAACTTTTAATAATCCTACCGAGGGGAATTTTAAAAATATTGTTTTTTAAGCTTCCCGATCGGAAGCTTTTCTTAATATATAAGGAGGATGTATGGCAAGCGAAAAGATTCTTAATGATAAGAAAGTTATCGTAAGTGAAATTATTGATAATATTAAAAATAGTGAATCTGTTATCTTATTCCAATATCAAGGTTTAACTGTTGCCGAAATGACTGAGCTAAGAAACAAACTTAATGAAGTTGGTTCATCAGTTAAAATCTATAAGAATACTTTATTAAAAAGAGCTTTAGATGAACTAAAAATCAATATGGATGAATTTCTTATGGGACCTAATGCCTTACTTGTTGGTAAAACATTATTAGAACCTATAAAAATCATTTCTGAGTATGCTAAAGATCATGATAAATTAAGTATTCGTGTTGGAATTATCAGTGGCGATGTAGCTAGTCTAGATACAATTAAAGAATACGCATCTATTCCATCAAGAGAAGGACTACTTACAATGCTTGCTGGTGGTATGATTCAATATGTAAAAGATCTATCAATAAGTTTAAACTTATATGCCGAACAATTAGAAGGGAAGGAAAATTAATATGGCAAAATTAACAAAAGAAGATTTTATTAGTGCATTAAAAGAAATGACTATTCTTGAAGTAAAAGAATTAGTTGATGCAATGAAAGAAGAATTTGGTGTTGATCCATCTGCTGTTGCAGTTGCTGCTGCTCCAGCTGCTGGTGCTCAAGAAGATGCTGGTTCTTCAACAAAAACAGTTGTATTAAAATCAGCTGGTGGCAACAAAATTGCTGTTATTAAAATCATTAAAGAAGTTACAGGCTTAGGATTAGTTGAAGCTAAAGGCTTAGCTGATAATGGTGGAAATATTAAAGAAAATATTCCTGCTGATGAAGCTCAAGGTATTGCTGATCAATTAACTGAAGCTGGTGCTGAAGTAGAATTAGCATAAGTAATTTAAAAAAAGCATTATTGCTTTTTTTTATTGATTAATTTATAATTAATAAAGGTGATACTATGAAGAGGACATTGGGGATAATCTTTAAAGTTTTTCTTATCATTCTTGTCGGAATGTGGATAGCTTTAATTATTACAGAATATACAAGATATCAAAATAATGAACCAATGTTACTTGTATTAAATGAAGAGACTTTGACATATCCCGATGGTCATGTTTATATTTATTGGGGACTTGGCTATAAATCAATAACTTATGAAAGAACTAGTTTATATGGAAAAGAATTTGGTCATATATTTATTAGTGTAAGAGAAGCATCAGAAGGTTAGGGAGTGAATGGATTGAAATTAAATAATAAAGGTTGGGGAACAATGGAAATGTTCTTATTAACAGGTGGTTTATTAATCGCTTTGTTAGTAGCAGTTTTCTTTATTTCTAAATTATATGGTTCTTTTGATGGTACTATTGGCAACAAAGGCTATTTTGATTTGGAAACAAAATTAGAATCTGCTGCAAAAGAATATGTAATAGATAATAATATTCAAATAGATGGAGAACAACGTATTAGTTATGAAACTTTAAAAGAAAATAATAAAATAGATCATTTATATGATGAAAATAATAAATCTTGTACTGGTTATGTTACAGTAACAAGAATAGATAATGTTAATTATTATAAAGGATATATATCATGTCCTAATTATGTTTCTAATAATTATTAAAAAAGTGTTAAAAGTTGTTGACAAAACATATAATAAAATGATATATTATTCATGCATTTTAATTAGGTTCTACCTTGGTAGAACTTAATTTAAAAAATATTTATGACACACTTGGATTCGTGTTAATAGGGAAGGAGAGAAAATATGCCTACAATAAATCAATTAGTAAAGAAAAATCGTGGCAAAAAAACAAGAAAAAGTAAGAGCCCAGTATTAAATGTTGGTTTTAATACATTAGAAAGAAAACAAACTGATGTTAAAAGCCCACAAAAAAGAGGAGTTTGTACTCGTGTTGGTACTAAAACACCAAAGAAACCAAACTCTGCACTTCGTAAATATGCTAGGGTAAGACTTTCAAATGGTAAAGAAATCGATGCTTACATTCCTGGTGAAGGACATAACTTACAAGAACACAGCGTTGTACTAGTTCGTGGTGGTCGTGTTAAAGATTTAATCGGTGTTCGTTATCATATTGTTCGTGGTACACTTGATACTCATGGTGTTGAAAATCGTAAACAAGGTCGTAGTAGATACGGTACTAAAAAAGAAAAATAAAATAATAGATAGAAGGAGGATAAAATATGCGTAAAAGAAGAGCAATAAAAAGAGATGTTTTACCAGATCCTATATATAATTCAAAAGTTGTAACTAAACTTGTTAATGCAATTATGTTAGATGGTAAAAAAGGAACTGCTCAAAAAATATTATATGAAGCTTTTGATATAGTTGAAAAACAAACAGGTAAACCTGCAATGGAAGTTTATACTGAAGCTTTAAAAAATATAAGCCCTGCACTAGAAGTTAAATCTCGTCGTGTTGGTGGTTCAAACTATCAAGTTCCAATGGAAGTAACTGATGAAAGAGCGCAAACTCTAGCACTTCGTTGGCTTGTAAATTATGCAAAATTAAGAAATGGAAAGGGAATGGCTATAAATTTAGCAAATGAAATTATCGACGCTAGTAATGGTGTTGGTGGCGCAGTTAAAAAGCGTGAAGATACTCATAAAATGGCTGAAGCTAATAAAGCATTTGCTCATTATAGATGGTAATGTGATATGGCAAGAGATGTAACTATTGATAAAATTCGTAATATTGGTATAATGGCTCACATTGATGCCGGTAAAACTACTTTTACTGAAAGAGTTTTATTTCATACTGGTATTACTCATAAAATTGGAGAAACACATGATGGTGAATCTCAAATGGACTGGATGGAACAAGAAAAGGAACGTGGTATTACAATTACTAGTGCGGCAACTACTGCTCACTGGAAAGGATATCGTTTAAATATTATCGATACCCCAGGACACGTAGACTTTACTGTTGAAGTTCAAAGAAGTTTAAGAGTACTTGATGGATCTATCTGTTTATTAGATGGTAATGCTGGTGTTGAACCACAATCTGAAACAGTATGGCGTCAAGCTACTGAATATAAAGTTCCAAGAATGATATTCGTTAATAAAATGGATAAACTTGGTGCTGATTTTGAATTTTCTCTAGATACAATAGGTAAAAGATTAGGTGTTAATTATGCTCCTATTCAATGGCCTATTGGTGCAGAGAATGATTTTCATGGTATTATCGATTTACTAGAACAAAAGGCTTATACTTTTGATCGTACTGATGAACATGAAAATTATAAAGAAATTGAAATTCCAGCTGATTTAGTTGATTTAGTTCAAACTAAGAGAACTGAACTTATTGAAAAAGCTGTTGAATTTGATGATGCCTTAATGGAAAAATATTTAAATGGTGAAGAGTTAACTGTTCCGGAAATTAAAGGAGCAATTAGAAAAGGCGTTCTAGCCGCTGAATTCTTCCCAGTACTATGTGGTAGTGCTCTATCAAATACTGGTGTAAAACTAGCACTTGATGCTGTAATTGACTATATGCCAGCTCCAACTGATGTTGAGGCTATCGATTGTACTGACTTTAATGGTAATTTAGTAAAAAGACATCCAAGTGATTCTGAACCATTTATGGCTATGGCATTTAAAATTATGACTGACCCATATGTTGGTAGACTTGCATTCTTCCGTGTTTATTCTGGTCATTTAACAAGTGGTTCATATATTTTAAATAGTACTAAGAATGTTAAGGAAAGAGTTGGCCGTATTTTACAAATGCATGCTAACCAAAGAAAAGAAATCACTGATGTTTATACTGGTGAAATTGCTGCTTTAGTTGGTTTAAAAAATACAACAACTGCTGATACTCTATGTGATGAAAAGAGCCCAGTAATCATGAATGGTATGGAATTCCCTGAACCTGTTATTGATGAAGCTATTGAACCAAAGAGTAAAGCTGATCAAGAAAAACTTGGTATAGCACTTCAAAAACTTGCAGAAGAAGATCCAACATTTAAATACAAAACTGATGCTGAAACTGGTCAAACAGTTATCAGTGGTATGGGTGAATTGCACCTAGAAGTATTAGTTCGTCGTATGAAAGATGAATTTGGTGTTGAAGCTAATATTGGTCGTCCACAAGTTGCTTATCGTGAAACTATTACAGTTCCAGCTGATTGTGAAGGTAAATATATTAAACAATCTGGTGGTCGTGGACAATATGGTCATGTTTGGGTTAAGTTTGAACCTAATCCAGAAAAAGGTTATGAATTTGTTGATGCAATTGTTGGTGGTGTAGTTCCTCGTGAATATATCCCAGTAACTGATAAAGGCTTACAAGAAGCAATGGCTGGTGGTATGATCGCAGGTTATCCTGTAGTTGATGTTAAAGCAACATTATTTGATGGCTCTTACCATGATGTCGACTCATCAGAAATGGCCTTCAAAATTGCCGCATCAATGGCTTTAAAAGAAGCTGCTAAAAAATGTAAACCAGTTCTTCTAGAACCAATTATGAAAGTAGAAGTAGTTGTTCCAGAAGAATATATGGGTAATGTTATGGGTGATCTTACTAGTAGAAGAGGTAAACCTTTAGGTAATGAATCAAGAGGTAATGCTCTATCTATTAATGCAATGGTACCTTTAGCAGAAATGTTTGGGTATATGACTACTTTACGTTCTAATTCCCAAGGTCGTGGTACATTTACAATGACATTAGATCATTATGAAGAAGTGCCAAAAAATATCGCTGATGATATTATTAAGAAAAACAGTGTCAATTAGTAAAATTGATACATTAAAAGCCGAATAATACTTGAAAAATATTCAAGCATTAGATAAAATATAAGAGTATATAGGAAAAGGAGGAAAACTTATATGGCAAGAGAAAAATTTGATCGTTCTAAGGAACACGTTAATATAGGTACTATTGGCCACGTTGACCATGGTAAAACTACATTAACTGCTGCGATCACTAAATATTTCGGTGAATTTGTTGATTATGCTGATATCGACAAAGCTCCAGAAGAAAGGGAAAGAGGTATTACTATTAATACTGCTCACGTTGAGTATGAAACTGAAAAACGTCACTATGCTCA
>CANRGA010000046.1 GCA_947630055.1 uncultured Bacilli bacterium | reverse complement strand
GATGATATTTTATTTAAAACAATGTTTGAAACACTTTATTATTGTGGATTAAGGCGTGGTGAATTAAGAGGTCTTACCTGGGATAATATTGATTTTAAAAATAATTATTTGAGCGTTAATAAAAATGTAATAACTGCACAAGGAGAAAATCAAAAACCATATATCTTAACTACTCCCAAAACAAAATCTAGTATTAGAGATATCCCTATGCCAAAAGTTTTAATAAACGATTTAAAAAAACTATATGAACAAGCAAAGAAATATTATGGATTTAATGATAAATACTTTGTCTTTGGAGATAGTGATCCAATTACTAATGGCAAAATAAGATATAGAAAGAATAGAAATTGTAAGTTAGCAGGTGTTAAGCAAATTAGAATTCACGATTTTAGACATAGCTGTGCATCACTTTTAATAAATAGTAATGCAAGTATAAATGTAGTTGCAAAATATCTAGGCCATACAAAAATAGATGAAACTTTAAACACATATTCTCATTTATTTAAAAATCAAATGAATGAAATAATTAGCATTATCGACAAACTAAATTGAAATGGGTACCTATTTGGGTACCTAATACATATATAGATAGCCCCTATGCCTTATTATTCCAACAAAAATGGAGCCTTTCGGCTCCTTCAGGGGGTTTTGGTTGATTCGCTCTCACCTTTGAAAACTCGTAAGAGCTATCATAGCATGACTACTATCATGCTATTTTAATAATAGTATAATATTTTGTCTTTGTCAATTCTAATAATTTTAAAAGTGTCTACCTTTAGTTAATAAAGGAAATACTTTCAATAACTTTTTTATAGTAATTATTATCTAGATATAATTCTTGTCTTATATATTCTTCAGCATCTTTTTGGGTTTGTAAAAGAATTTGATAATCATCTTTTAAATTAGCAATTTTAAATTGCATTTCCCCACTTTGTTTAACGCCAAATAAATCACCAGAACCGCGCATTTGATAATCTTTTTCACTAATATAAAAGCCATCATTACTCTCTTCTAATACTTTTAATCTTTCAATATCCATATTGCTTATCAAATAACAATAACTTTGCATATCATTTCTACCTACTCGACCACGAAGCTGATGAAGAGTAGCAAGGCCAAATCTTTCCGCATTATATATTACAATCATCGTTGTATTTGGTACATCTACTCCTACTTCAATAACAGTAGTTGAAATAAGAATTTTAATTTTACCATCTTTAAAATCATTCATTATTTCATCTTTTTCTGATGGTTTTAATTTTCCGTGCAAAATGCCAATATTAAC
Organism: uncultured Bacilli bacterium; assembly: GCA_947630055.1. Classification (GTDB taxonomy): domain Bacteria; phylum Bacillota_I; class Bacilli_A; order RF39; family UBA660; genus SIG200. The sequence continues at coordinate 6,732 of CANRGA010000046.1, read as the reverse complement.
TTGATTATTAAAAGCCATTGCAAATTTTTCTTTTAAATCAAAAACACTTTTTAAATCTAATGTTTCATTATTTTCAATTAAAGATGATACAACATATATTTGATGACCTAACTTTAATTCATCGAGCATACTCATTAATACATCTTTAATTTCAGTCTCTTTTTTTACGTGGGTTATTATTTCTTTTCTTCCCATTGGTTTGGTTTTAATTATCGATAAATCCAAATCACCATAAATAGTTAGAGCATAAGTTCTTGGAATAGGCGTTGCTGATAAATACAAAACATCAGGTGTAATGCCTTTATCTCTTAAAGTATTTCTTTGCCCTACGCCAAAACGATGTTGTTCATCTGTTACTACTAAAGCTAAATTTTTAAATGCCACACCTTGACTAATTAAAGCGTGAGTACCAATGATAAGATCAATTTTACCATCTCGTAAATCATTTAAAATAGCATCTTTATCTCGTTTTTTTAAAGATCCAGTTAATAAAGCAACTTTAATATTAAATTTTTCTAAAATACTTTTTAAACTATTATAATGTTGCATTGCTAGTATTTCAGTGGGAGCCATTAAAGCACTTTGATAACCACTTAAAAAGTTTAAATAAATAGCATAAGTAGCTACAATAGTTTTACCACTACCAACATCCCCCAAAACTAGACGATTCATTCTACTTTCACAAGTTAAATCATTATAGATATCATTAATGGCACTATCTTGATCGGGAGTTAGTTTAAAAGTTAAAGCATTTTTAAAATCAGTAATTGATTTAATATTCACATCTCTTTTAATACCTTTAACTTTACTATTTAATTTTTTTAAATAATTTATTTTAAACATAAAATTAAATAACTCTTCATATTTAAGTCTAATTATCGCTTTTTTTAAACTATCTTTATCTTTTGGATTATGAATGATATTAATGGCATTTCTCTTACTAATGAAATTATATTTTTCATTATATATACTAGGTATATAATCAGTATCATTTATATAATTTAAAGATTCGTTAATTATTTTGGTAATAGTGGCATTATTTAACCCTTCAACTAAATGATAAACTGGTTCAATACGATTATCAATAACATTAAATTTAATATCACTAGCTACAAAACTATTTTTTAATCTATTATATTTACCTACTAAAAGGATTTCTTTGCCAACGGTTAAATTTGGTTTTAAAAATGCGCGATTAAAAATAGTGACATTTAAAAGATTATTATCACTTACTACTTTAAAATTTAAACGATTAAAATTTCTTTTAATATAGTAAACTCTTCCTGAATCAACAATAGTGCCTTTAATTGTACAAGTCTCATTATCTTTTACATCTTGTAAATGTTCTATTTTAATAAAATTATATCTGTAAGGATAATACTCTTGTAAATCTTCTATTGTATATATATTTAAACTATTTAATTTTTTTTCTAATTGAATTCCTACACCTTTGATTTCTCTTAATTCCATATTAACACCATAATCTTTATATATTTAAATATATCATAAAATGTGGAGTCATTCAATCAACAGGACGTTCAAGTTACCGGACATAACAAATTATTTCTGCAACAATATAAATGGTGATAATATATGGCAAGTTTTAAAAGAGATTTTGAATTCAAAAATGATGTTAGAGAAAGGATATCAAGAAATATTAAAAAATATAGATTAAAAGCCGGAATTACTCAAGAACAATTAGCACTTGATATTGGTAAATCATATGATTTTACTAGAAGATTAGAATTTACTCATGGTAAAGTAGGTTGTTCTATTGATACTCTATATAAAATATCAGTTGTTTTAAATACGAGAATTGATAAGTTTTTCGAATAAATAAAAAAGAGTTTATTTACTCTTCTTTGATTTTACTGTTTTAGGAACAAATTTAACTTTAACACCTTTAACACGGCCAAATTGTCTTTTTACACCTTTTGGTAAATTTTTCTTAATAACTTTCATTATTTCAACTCCTTGCAAAAAGATTATAACACAAATTATTAAAATAACAAATTATTTTAATAAAGTTCGACACATTTTCCTTTTTCGGGACGATAAAAACAATGATTTTTATATTTGCCTGCTAGAGGTTGACTATACCATGTAGACTGACAATTATTAGAACCCGGTGCATAAAACCATAAAGCATGAGTAGCAGGATAATAATATTCACCTCTTAAAATACGATCAGCTAAATTTCTTTCTTGAGTAGTAGGACTTGCTTGGAATAGGGAATTATTAATACCAGAAAATTGATTTTTTTGGTATATGGCATCGGTAAGAGAATCAACATTGGTAAAAGTATAACAATTTGCTACTACTCTATTTACTACAACGTTTCCTACCATGAGCATACCAAGTTCACCTTCTGCTAGTGCTTCAGCTCGCATAATACGTGCTAATAAATCTCTTTCTTTATTCGTATAATTAATTAGCATACCATCACCTATTTCATCTTATGCTAGTATTTTAAAAATAATTATGATATAATTTATACGTGTTCATTTAGAGGATTAGTTAAATGGTATAATAGGAGTCTCCAAAACTTTAGTTGGGAGTTCGATTCTCTCATCCTCTGCCAATTTTTAAATAAAAAAAGAGTTGATATGTATTTATCAATTCTTTTTTATTAGTATAATAATTTATAAATGTTTATTTCCTTTTTGTATATTTAACATCTTTAGCATATTTCTTTAAAGCAATATAGGCAAATAAAGTAGATACTACAACACCTAATAATGCTTCATAGATAGCAGTCATCATTACGGAAATAGTCCTTGGATCAATACCAATTAATCTTTCTACTACTACAGAAACAACAAATAAACCAATTAGACCTGCTATAAGCATATAAGGTAGAATTCTAAGTAAAACATCCTTAAAAGATATTTTTCTTTTTAAAGTTTTAGCAGTACCAAATAATACTATTAAACAGTTAAGGAAAGTTGGTACTAAACAACACATAACTCCACCTATATAATTAGGAATTGCATTTTCTTTATCAACACCAACAAGAGACACTAAAATGATACCTAAGATAAATCCTACTACCACTCCTGGTAATAATTGTTTAACTATATCTTTACTTTTCATATTATTCTCCTATCACACCATTAAATACTGGTTTACCAATATATTCTTTTTCTTTTTCTTTATTTGTTAGAACTCTTAGAGCACCAGCAGCTAGTGCTTCTAATTCAAATTCGCCTGGCATTACTTCTACTTTACATAAATTCTTAATATATTTATTTAATTTTTTAACATAATAAGAATCATTAGCAATACCACCTGTTAGAATTATCGCACTACAATTACATTTTAATGCTACATACATTGCCCCAATTTGTTTAGCAATTTGATAAATCATAGCATCATAAATAATTTGCGCTTTTTTATTGCCATCATTAATCATTTGCACTACTTCTTTAATGTCAGCAGTTCCTAAATGGGCTAAAATACCGCCATTCTTATTAATTAAAGCTTTTATATCAGCTTCACTATATTTTCCACTAAAACACATATTGACTAAAGGTTTAGCAGGAATAAAACCGCTTCTAGTTGGAGCCATTGGGCCATCACCATTAACAATATCATTGCAATCAATCATTTTACCATGATTATGGGCAGCGATAGATATACCACCACCAGCATGACAAATGATTAAATTTAAATCTTCATACTTACAGTTAACTTTTTCTGCATAACGAATAGCAATTTCTTTTTGATTTAAAGCATGGATTCTACTTTCTCTAAAAATTCCCGGAATACCAGTTATTCTTGCTTCAATATTAAATTCATCAACATCAGGTGGATTAACACAGAAACATCTTTTATTATATTTATGAGCAAGATCATATGCCAAAACAATACCAAGAGCAGAAGGATGTTTAACTATTCGCATTGATTTAGCATCATTATACATAAGTTCATTTATTTCGTAAGTTCCACCTTCACAACATTCCAAAGAACCTCCACGACCTGAGAATGCATCAATAGATTCAATAGGTATATTATTTTCTTTTAAAGTATCTAAGACAGTATTAAGACGAAATTCTCTTTGATCAGATATTTCTTTAAAAACTTTTAAAATATCTTGTTCATGTTCTATATTTACTCTAAAAATACATTCATCATTATCAAATAAACCAATCTTTGTACTTGTTGAGCCGGGATTTATTGACAAAATTCTAAACTTACTTTTTTCCATTTTTTAAATCTCCTGTTTTTAAATCTTTTGTTTTTAAATCACCTGATCGCACTATAGAGAATAAAATATTACCAACAAGTTCAGATACTGGAGCACTTCTAGAGCAGTCACTACAAATCTTTCTAAATCCTTGTAATAATGGCCCATAAGCATCAGCACCACCGAATTGTTGAATTAATTTAACTCCTATATTACCAGCATTTAAATCTGGAAAAATTAATATATTAGCCTTCCCTGCTACTTCACTTTCTCTTTTAACCTTTTTTTGGGCTATTTCAGGTACAATAGCTGAATCTAATTGAAATTCACCATCTATTTTTAAATCTGGTCTTCTCTCTTGAGCAAGTTTTACTGCCGTTTTTACTTTTTCAACTAACTCACCACTTCCAGATCCATCAGTTGAATAAGAAAGTAAAGCACATCTTGGTTCCCAGCCAGTTACTGCACGAATGGTATCACAAGTATTGATCGCAATACTAGCAAGTTCTGATGCACTAGGATTAGTACATACCGCACAATCACCAACAGCAATTAAATTACCACCATCAGGAAATTTATAATTAGGAAGTTCAGCTATACCAACAGAAGATGCTACTTCAAGTTCATTATTTAGCCCGACAATAGTTTGAGCCGCTAAAATAATATCGCCAGTCGCACTTGTAATACCAGCAAATGTAACATCAACTTCATCAATTGCTTCCATCATAAATGCTAAATATAATGGCTCATTCATTCTTCTTCTTAGTGATTTTTCGCCATAGACTAAATTAGGTAATTGTAAATATTTTTGTAATATTTTTTCTTTATATTCTTCATCATTGGTATCAATATATTCCCAAGTAGAATCATCTATTTTATTTTCTTTACATAATGATTTTACTTCATCAATATGACCAACAATTACAACATCACAATAACCACCTCTAGAAACCTCATCTATAGCAAGAACCATTTTCGTATCATTAGCCTCAGGAAAGGCTACCCGTCCTGGGTTAGCCTTCGCTTTAGCTTTAACAGTTTCTATTAAGTCCATAATTACTCCTATCTATAAATATAGTCGCCATCTTCATAACGAGGTGGAATAACTGGAACTAAAAGGTATGACTCATATTTGCCACCAGTGTGAATAACATGTTCACCTTTATTATCAGGGAACCAAACAAGTGGTTCAAACCATTCATCACGAATATATCGACCAGCAATTTGTAATTGTAATTTTTGACCTTTATGCCAAATTCTTGAGATAGGCCATATTTCAATATCTACTGGAACAATTTCACCAGGTTTTAATTTTTCAGTTCTATCATGAGTATGAACTGGTTGATATTCCGTAGATTTTTCTTCATCTAAGTGTCTTGCTGATACTCTAAGTTTACCCCAAGCACCTGGATGACGTTCAGAACCAAAGATAGTTACTGGTAATTCTTCACCTTTAGTAGATAATTTTTTAATAGTTATAAATAAATCCATGTCATCATGGCCTTTAGCTTCAACATACATTCTAAGCTTCATATAACCAGTAAGTTCAGTATCTTTTCTAAATGTATATTCAAATGTAGTTAAACCTTTTTCACCATCATAACTAACACTACTAGCATTTTTAACTGGTGCATCACCTAGTTTATGAGTACTAGCATTTAAATATAATTTCTTATAAACAGTTCTTGCAAGTGGCCATTCATTTTCTGGACGATTAGTTTGATATGGATATTCAAAAGCATCCATAACTTCCATTCTAATTCTTGGTGTTAATTCCCAACCGTTATAGATACCTTTTAAATAACGATCAAAGAATAATTTTAAATCTTGTAACCATTTTGAATTATAGGTATCTGGCCATTCAAATACTTGATGGCAACGCATCCATTTTTTCTTAGATTTAATATTTTTAAAGCCTTCCCAGCTTCCTCTTAAATGGAAATGGTTCCAGTTACAAGTAGTATAAACTGGGATATTAATTTTTTCATAATGAGGTATTTTATCTTGCCAATAAGGACTAGTAACATATGGTTCTTTTTTCGCCATAGCAACTGTATTATCGATATAACCTCTTCCTTGAGCAGCAATAACTATTGAACCACCAAAGAATCCAGGAATACCACCTTCCATAATACTTTCACGATATTGGTCTCCTGTTGCTTCCCATGGAGCAATACATACTAGATGAGGTGGACATTCAGCTGCAATACGCCATTGACTCATGGCAACACCTGAGTTACCAAATAGAGCTATTTTACCATTACACCATTTTTCTTTAGCAGCCCATTCAATAAAGTCATAGCCATCTCTTCCTTCTTGCGTACCAAATTGTTGTTGATCTCCTTCACTATTACCAATACCTCTTGGATCTACATTGGCAACAGCATATCCTTGATAACACCAGAATAGTGGATCAGATGATTCAAACTTACAAACATTTGAAACTGCTCCTGTAGGTACACCCATAGGTCTAAAAATTTGGACTGGTTGATGCCAAGGTTGTTTACCAAAGAATGACCAACTAATAATAAGTGGAACTGGTGTTT
>CANRGA010000045.1 GCA_947630055.1 uncultured Bacilli bacterium | reverse complement strand
CCAAATGGAGGCCGCCAGTAATTGGCCTTATAGGCCTTAGCGAAAAACCACGTCTTTTAGGCGTGGATTTTTATTTATTAGGATCAACTAATATTTTAATCGATTCGGATTTACCACTGGTAAGTTCTTCATAAGCACTTTGAACTTCCTCTAAAGAAATAGTTTTCGAAACAAATTTTAAAACATCTATTTCCCTATTGGCTATCATATCAATACATTTAGCGAATTCTTCTTTAGTATAAGCAATAGCACCGATTAAAGTAAGTTCTTTCATTACTGCATCAATACTAGCAAAGTTAAGTGGAACCATTGAAACTCCCACTAAAACTACTGTACCACCCGTTTTAACTAATTTAAGTGCACTATTAACGGCAGGGGTATTACCACAACATTCAATAACTTTGTCAAAATGATTAGTATATTCATTCATTATTTTTTCATCTTTAGCATCAATCCACTCATCAGCAACACCTAGTTCAACCGCTTTTTGGCCACGTTCTATATTTGCTTCAGATACAACTACTTTACTAGCCCCACTTTTTTTAGCAAACATTGCAGAAACTAAACCGATAATGCCACCACCAACAACAAGTACATCATCACCAACATCAACATTGGCTAAATTTAAGGCATGAAATCCAACCGCAGTTGGTTCAACTAAAGCACCTTCTTCATCACTCATATTATCAGGTAGTTTAAATACCATATCACTTCTTACTTTTAAAAATGGTGCAAGACCTCCCGGATTATCTAAAGAAAGCCCGCTAGCATGTGTCCAAGTTTCGGTACAATAATGAATGTTTCCTTTAAGACATGCTTCACAATGACCACATGGAGATAGTGGTAGAGCCGTAACTCTATCTCCTACTTTTAAGTCATCTCTTCCCCCATTATCTAATACTTTTCCAGAATATTCATGACCCATGACTAAACCTTCAGGCATACCTAAATCCCAATAATGAATATCTGATCCACAGATGCCAGTTTTTTTAACTTCAATTAAAACTTTACCTTCTTCTTTTTCTGGCTTTTCTATTTCTTTAACTTCAAATTCTTTTACACCTTTTATTGCTACACATTTCATAAATCTTTATCTCCTTATAATTTTATTATAGCATTTACTTAATTTTTTATAAATTGATTTAAATGTTATTTGACATTTACTTGCAAACATTTAATTTGTAAAAAATGCAATTGTAACTAAAATTAGTTTATGTTAAAATAGTTAATTAGAAAGAAAGAGGATAACATGAATTTTATAGACTATTTAAATCAATTTAATACTGATGATAAAAGGATAACATTACACCAAATAAGGACTAATATTTGTGTTGATGAATTAAAAATATCTGAAGAAGAAAAAACATTTGTAAAAAATGAAGTTAATGAAATGTTAAGTAAAATGTCATATGCAGAAGTAAATGATATGATAGAAAGTTGGCTTAGTGAACCATATGGAACTGATATAGATGCTTATAGAATTAGTCTTTTAGATGATGCAATTGCTAATTATCATACCGAATATTTAAATAAAAATTTAAGAAGAGATGAAGATAAAGTAAACATAATGTTTGAAAAAAGTTATCAAACGGCACAAAGATCATCTAAATGTTTATAAATAATTAGATAATTAAAAGGTAGTTAAAAATTAAATCTTAACTACCTTTATTTATATAATACATCTATATCAACATCACCATTAATACCATCTATATGGCCATTATTGCAAAGTTGCCATATTTGATATTTTCCTTTATAACTACTAGTTTTAGCATTATTAGTATAATGAGCAAGCCATACTGGAAATTCTTTTTTATTTTGCCAAATAGTTTCTAAATAGAATTTACTACTATAAAGCATACCTTCATAACCTTTTTCTTTAGCAGTACTCATATAAGCATTAGCTATTTCATTTATTTCATGAAAACTTAATTTATAAGTATTCCATTTATTCCAGTTTTCCCAGTCAAAGACAATTGGTAAATCCAACTTTTCACCATTTAAAGTTTTAACAACCCACTCGGCATGTTTTTTGGCTTCTTTCGTGCTTGATGCCATCGTATATAAATATACGCCAACTTTTAAACCAGCTTCTTTAGCCTTTTTAATATTTTGCTCATAATAACGATCAACACTTAATTCGCCATTTTTTTCAGTTTGAACACCAATTCGCATCATAACAAATGTTGCTCCAGCATTTTTGACTTTACTATAATCTATATCTCCTTGCCATTTAGATACATCAATACCTATTTCTGTATTATCATTTTTATGCATTTTATAAATATCACTAAATTCTGTTTTAGGCGCTGGAGTTGATGGTGTACTACTACCACCAGTACTAGGTTTATATACTGTCAAAGTAACATTAACTTCCTTAATATTATCAGATGAATCACTCAATTTATAATGAAGTTTATATGTACCAGTTTTATTTACATCATAATCACCAGTAATTTCACATTTAATATCACCAGTATAATTATCACCATAAGTAATTAAATTGCACAAGTCTTCATCATAGCCTATCTCAACTGATTTATTAACTCCACTAAAAACAATTGGTGCTTCACTATCAAGTACTCTAATTTTATATCGATAAACATATTTCTTTTTATCAACACGATAATAAATTTCATATTCTTTTTGACCAAGTTCATTAGTATCTATTTTATAATTTTTACTAAGTATTTCCACATTTTTATCATTTTCTAATATATCATTTAAATATACATCACTATAAACATTAGTAGATTCTAAAGTAACACTTATATAATCTTGATTAGGATCTTCATATACTTTTTCTTCACATCCCATTAAAAATAAACTAATAAATAACACAATTAACAATTTCATAAAACATCACAAATTTATTATAACACTCCTAGTAATAATATGAAATAAAAATATATAATATAAAAAGATGCTATATAAGCATCTTATAAATATTCTACAACTTTAATATTTTTCTTAATTTTTTCAATTAAATCTTCTGGTTCATATTTAGCAAATATTTCCACAAAATTACTATGATCTAGCAAAAACATATCATAATATTCTAAAAATACTTCTTGATAATTAGTAATGCCTAAATCCTTTAAATATTTTATGTTTTCACCTACTAATTTTTTGTGTTCTTTAATGCCATCAATTAATTTCTTTGGAGAGTTGTTTAAGAATTCTGCAATATCTTCTTTGGAAAAATCATACTTTTCTAAAAATTTCATGCCGCTCTACCTCTTCCTACATCATAAGTTTCTTGTTCAATATCATTAAATCTATATACATTGTCATTATCATAATCAGTTTGACTTCTTAATGCATCAAGTTCTGCAAGTTGAGCCTCTAAATCTTGTTTAATTTGAGCAAATGTTGTTGTTTGTGCTTCAATATTATCTAAATCTGATTTTGCTTGCATATATTCTTGAATGTCTTGATGTTCGACATCATCATTTATAGGTTCTGCTTCATCCATATCAATTTCTGGTATAGTTACATCATCAGATACGCTATCATCTAATGTATCAGTTTCAATAGTAGCACTTTCAGTTTTAATATCAGAGTTATTTATTTCGCTTTGAAATAAACTTTCTTTAAATATAAAATCTTTATATGTACCATCTTCATTTTTATAAGGAATATTAAATTGAAGACAATATCTTATTCTTTTAAATATATCAACACCATTACTATTTAAACGATTTAAATCTTCAGAATAAATTCCTGGTTCATGAGCTTCTTCAATAAAATCAAAATTCTTTTTTATTTTGCTTACTGGATTAGTAACTATTTTAATTTCTCTAGCTCGAGTTATTTTAATTCCTTTTTCAGCTAGGACATCTAAAATATCAATTATTTCTTCATCCGTAACATACTCTAATGACGCTAAAAATTTTTCTTCCGCTTTTTTTTGTTCTTCTTCTGGTAATGATAATAAATCTAACTTTTCTTTTAATGTCATTTTTATCCCTCCTAATATGCAATTAATGGTACTTTGCGAGGATCTAATCCACTATCTCTTAAAGTATTTATCATATCTTCCAATTTACTATTATCATATTTTATTAAAACACCTGGATTTAAATAAATATCAAAAGGTTCTTTACCAACTTCAAGTAATTGATTTATTTTTTGTTCAAATTCTTTATCATATAGAAGTTCAACACTATCAATAAATATATCTAATTTTATATTGTTATTTTTAGCAAATTCAACGTTATGTCTTAAATCATTTTCATTATAATTTGCAAGAATTTTTTCTAAATCATTATTAGTAAAATCTAAATAATCAAATCCTAACTCAGTAAGAAGTGATATTAGTTCATCTTTAGGAGACATTGGTGTGTCTTCTTCTTTCATTTCTTCTGGCTCATTTTCAACATTTTCTTTTGCTTCAGCAAAAACTTCAGAAATGCTCTTACCTGGTTGTTCAGCATTTTTTAATCTTTCTTCATATTCATATAATGCATCTTCTGGGAACATTAAAATTTTTGCTGCTTCTCTACATTCATCTTCATTAAAATCAAATTTCTCTAAAAGTGAAGTAATAGAATCTCTTGTTATATTAATATTACCATTTAATGCTAATTCAAAATATTCATTTAATCTTGATTGATTTTCTAAAGCTTCGTCTTTTCTAATTGCCAATTCTTCAATAGTAGCAATTGCTGTATTCATTTCTGTTTCTACTTTAACAAGTTCATCTTGAGCACTCTTAGTTTCTTCTTGAACTTTATTAATAGTTTCAGGAAGTGACTTACTAATTTGTTCACTTAATTTATCAGGATTAAAATCTATTTTTAATTTATCTAATACCGTTTTGAAATCTTCAGTTTTAATATTACTTAAAGCTGTAACTAAGTTTTCTCCTTGGTCTCCTAAAACTCTTTCTTCTTCGGTTAAACTTTCAATTTTTTCTTGTAATGTTGCTTTTTCACTAGTCGTTCTTTCTTTAGTTTCAGTAGCTAATTCTCTTTCTTTTTCCATTTTTGAAAGAACAATACTATCTTCACCACGCAAGTTATATAATTTATCTAATAACTTGGTCATATCTGCAGTTAACATCTTCATCTGTAACCACTCCCTCTTATTATAAGTAAATTATATCAAACGAAGTTTTATTTGTAAATAACTAAAGCAATTTTTAAAAGAAAAAATGCGATTTAATCGCACTATTTATTTAGTATTTAATAATTTTTTTATTTTTGTTTTTATTCTTTGAATTGAATTATCAATTTGTTTTGGATTTTTACCTAAAATTCTTGCGATTTCTTGATAATCAAATCCTCTACTTTTTAAAACAAATACTTCATATTCCTTATTAGTTAATGATTTTTTTATTTTTAAAATTAATTCGTCATACTCTTCTTTTTCAGCCATATTCTTTAATGGATCTTGATTACATTCATCACTAATTGTTTCTATTAAAGAAGCACTATTATCATCATAAATAAAATCTAATGAATAAGAATCTTGTAATATTTTATATTTATCTCTACTATATTTTCTTATAATACCACTTATTCTTCTTTCAACACAAAGAGTAATAAAAGTAGGGAGAGATGAATCTTTATCTTCTTGAAAACAATAAAGGGCATCACTAAAACCAACCGTACATTCACTATATAATTCTTGAAAATCTATTTTAAGGGCACTTAACCAATGTTGATATTTTTTTATTAAGATATCAATAATAAATTTATATTTATAAAAAAGCATATTTTTAGCGTCTTCATCATCTTCTCGATATAGCATGATTAGTTCACTGTCATTGGTTTTTTCTAATTCATCTAAATCTATCATTTTCGCATCATTCCATATATAAGTATACCTGCTGAAACACTAGCATTTAAGCTATTTAATGTGCCATTCATCGGTATACTTATGATAACATCACTGTTATCCATTACAAGTTTACTGATACCACTTCCTTCATTACCTATTACCAAAGCTTTTTTATCATTATAAGAAACATCTTGATAATTTTCACCGAGCATATCAGCAGCATAAATAAAATATCCTTTTTTCTTTAAAGTATTTATAGCATTTACTAAATTACTAACCATTATAATATTAACATGTTCAATGGCACCAGCACTAATATGGACTACAGTATCATTTACTAAGACACTTCTATCCTTTGGTATAATAATATTTTTAATTCCCGCACATTCACAAGTCCGGATAATTGCCCCAAAATTGTGAGGATCTTCTAAATGATCTAAAATAACCACAAAATCACTATCTAAATCATCTAGTGTATAATATTTATAATCAAATATATCAATAACTATTCCTTGATGATTACCATTAACCATTTTATCAAGTCTAGCTTTAGGTACAACATTATATTTTAAATTTTCACTTTTTAAATATGGAATAACTTCTTTACTACTAACAAAAATTTTTTTGATCTTTTTTTTATCTAATTCTTTTAAAACATTTTTTCCATATACTAGCATTTTTGTTCACCTAAGCCTTATTTTACCATACTTTTATAAAAAATACATCTAACATCTTTAACAAATTTATTTGCACTTCTTCTCTTTAACTGCTATTATATCTCTAAAGGAGTAATTATGTTTAAGTATACACTAGATAATAAAAGATATCATACTCTAAATTATTTTTATCAATATAAATTTAAAAGTAAAGTATTTAAAGTACCTTTAGATATGGGACTTATTTGTCCAAATAAAATAAATGGTAACGGCTGTATCTATTGTAGCAACAGAAGTAACGCTAATATTACTGATAGCAAATTATCTTTAGAAGAACAATTTACAAATAATATAAAAGTATTAGAGCATAAATGGCCTAATAGTTTATACATACCATATTATCAAGCTGGTACTAATACTTATGCGCCTTTAAATATTTTAAAGAAAAATTTTGAACTTTTCTTAAATAATCCAAAAGTAGTAGGTATTGCTATTGCTACAAGACCTGATGCATTAGATGAAGATATCATAAATTATTTAGATGAACTTAATCATAAAACTTTTGTAACAGTTGAATTAGGGCTGCAAAGTAGTAATGATGAAACTTTAAAATATATTAAAAGAGGACATGATACTAAATGTTTTTGCGATGCAGTTAAAAAATTAAAAGAAAGAAATATCTTTGTGGTAGCCCATATTATTAATGGACTTCCTTATGAAACGAATGAAGATATGTTAAATACTATTAAATTATTAAATGATTTAATAGTAGATGGCATTAAAATACATATGTTATATATTGCTAAAGATACGGAACTAGCTAGTATTTATGAAAAAGAAAAATTTCATATACTTACGAAAGAAGAATATATTGATATTGTGATTAAACAGTTAGAATTATTAAATCCTAAAATAGTTATTGAAAGAATAACTGGAGATCCAATTAAAGAAGAATTAATAACACCAACTTGGCTTTTAAAAAAGTTTTGTGTTTTAAATGATATTGATAAAGAAATGGTTAAAAGAGATACTTATCAAGGAAAATATGCCAAATAAAAAACTAGAAATTTCTAGTTTTTTATTTTATTGTAAAACACTTCCACAATATTCACACTCTTTTTTTTCACCTTCAACAACAGTATTTTTAGCACCACATTCTTTGCATTTAACTATTTTAGTAACCTTATTGGTATTTTCTTCAGTAAATTCAATTTTATTATTGCCTTTAAGAATTAATTCATCATCTTCAATGTAACCATTAATCATTCCTAAATTAATTATCTCAGTAATAATATCATTTACTGTTTCATAATCTTTACCAAATTTATTACATAAATCATCAATTTTTATTTTTCTTCTAGAATTAAAATATTGTAGATAATTTTTATATTCCTTTAATTTTTCTTTTCTTTTATACCAAGTATAAGCACAAATACAACCTTGTATTATAAATACAAATAGGGCTAATATTAAATCACTAAATTCATAACTATCAAAATAAACAGAAATACCACCTAAACCTATTATAATTAGGACGATAGCAAAAATTAAAAATCTTTTGGTTTTTTTGTTATAATTTAAATAATTTTGTTGATTTTTCATTATTCTAAACATTCCTTTCCGCTTCACTACGTTTTGCTTAAGCCACAAACCGCAATGAAAATAATTATC
>CANRGA010000044.1 GCA_947630055.1 uncultured Bacilli bacterium | reverse complement strand
TACAATGATACAACATATAAAGAGAGGATAAGATTATGAAAGAAAAATATGTAAAATGTTTAATAGTAATTGTAGTAGTAATAATAATTGGAGGATTATTTATATATCAAGGTATAAATAAAGAAAATAAACCATTACCAGAAGTAAAGCTAAAAGAAATTGTAAATAAAAATAAATCTTTTGCTATAATGATCCAAGAAAAAAGTGAAACTGATAAATATCAAGAATATGATAGTAATACATGGCCTGGAGATGATTATGTATTTAAAGAAGCAAAGTGTATAGACAATAATGGTGATGAAATAAAAGAAGCAGTCACATATGAAAATGATAAAATAACATTAACTACAAATAAGACAGTATATTGTACAGTATATTTTGACAAATCACTAATAGGTAAATTAAGAGAAGATGAAGAATTAGCCAATAAAGATAATTTAAGTAAAGATTTACAAGGTGGAATGTATAGATATCAAGGAACAGATGATGTTCATAATTGGATATGCTTTGGAACGACAAATAATTGTGGAACAAATGATGATAACATAGATAAATATATGTATAGAATAATAGGAGTAACAAAAGAAGGACAATTATACTTAATAAAAGAGACTTTCTTAAAAGAAGGAGATACAGTAGAATTTCAATGGAATTCAAAATATAATGTATCAGATTGTTTAGGAGAAGCATGTGAATGGCCAAATTCAGATATATATAAAAGATTAAATGGAGAAGAATCAAATGGGAATCCAATATTTATAAATAATGCAGAATATGAATATATGGTAGAAGGAAATGAATGGTATAAATTAATAGAAGAACATAACTGGATGTATGGAGATACAAATGTAACAAATTGGTCTATAATATATAACGGAAGTAAAATATATGCCATAGAAACAGGAAATACAACAACGAGATATTGGCCAGATGAAGAACAAGGACAAACAACATGTAGTGATGATAGTTTATGTGCAGAAAAAGAATATACATGGACTAAAAGTGTACCGGCCAAAATAGGCTTAATGTATATGCATGATGTAGATTATGCATATACAGGAGGAAATCCAGAGAATCCTACAAATGTCAAAAATAGTTGGATATATTTTCAAAAGGATAGATATAATACATCATCTATATATGAATGGTTACTTCCTCGGACTGGCCCTAATACAGAAAGTTTCTCTGTTGTCTCTGCGCGACATGTAAATCTTTACGGCACTATAAATCCTAATGTTATGCGTTATGAAAATGGTGCACGCCCTGTTTTCTATCTGCCATCAAATGTAAAAATCCCATCAGGAACCGGAACTAAAACAGATCCATATATATTAGAAATTTAAAGAAAAAAAAGCTGATTATTTATTATCAGCCTTTTTGTTTACACCAAACATACCAGCAAGAATACTAGTTACAAATAAAATTAAATAATAGATTAGAGTAGGAATACCAATACCACCTGTAAATAAAATAATTTTTATTAAGAACATTAATACTATTAATATACCTCCTAAAATAATTCCTTCAATTAAGCCTTTTCTTTGCTTTTTAAAAGCATTATAGAAAGATAATATAAAGAATAATATAATATTACTTACAAATAAAATAATTGATGTTATACCACTATTTAACCCTAAAAGATTTAAAAGACTAGTAATAAAAGTTAAAGCCAGTTCAATAATTAGAAATATACCGACATATTTTAAATAATTTATTAGTTTATCCATATTAATCACCTATTAAATTATAATAAAGTGATTAAAAATATATGAATATAACCATAATAATGGTAGGTGATTATATGGAATTATTCCAAGTCTTATTTAGAACTGCCTTCTTTTATTTTTATGTCATATTATGTTATCGTTTAATGGGTAAAAGAGAAATAGGACAACTTGGTGTAATAGATTTAATGGTATCTATTTTAATTGCAGAATTAATAGCGATATCAATTGAAAATATTAAAGATAGTATATTTTTAACTATTGCCCCAATTGCACTTTTAGTTGTCTTAGAAATAGTTTTAGCGTTTATTTCAATTAAATCACGAAAATTTAGAACATTCTTTGATGGTAAACCATCACTAATAATTTGTAATGGTAAGATAAATTATAATGAAATGGTTAAACAAAGATATAGCATGGATAATTTACTTTTAAGTTTAAGGCAAAAAGAGATTAAAAATATTGAAGATGTAGAATATGCTTTTTTAGAACCAAATGGTAAATTATCAATATTTAAATATAATATGTTTAAAATACCTTCTTCTTATCCAATGCCTCTTATATTAGATGGATCATTGCAAGAAAAAGCATTAAAACATATTCATAAAACTAAAACTTGGCTAGAATATGCTATAAACAAACAAAATTTAACAATAGAAGATATATTCTATTGTTTCTATAAAAATAAAAAATTATATATCATAAAAAGAAATGATTTGAAATAAAAATCATTTTTTAGTTGACAAAAAAGTGTTAAGTTATATATAATTAAATTGTAAATATAGAAAGTAGAGAGTGTCATGGATAAGTTAAACAATTTATTACAAGAATTAGGGGTGTCTAAAGTAAGACTTTCAAAGTACTTAGGAGTATCAAGACAAATGGTCTATAATTATCTAGTTTTAGATAGTTTAGATAAATGGCCAAAAGAGAAAAAAATATTATTGCTACAATTATTAGATTTAAAAGAAGGAACAAATGAAGAAATATCTAAAATTAAAGTTGATACTGAATACTTAATGAGTGTAGAGAAGAGACTTAATATTGGCGTTAAAAATGGCAATGATTTAGATTCATTTCTTGATCTAAAAGGCCTTGATAAAGAAAGAAGAATATTATTAAATGATATTGCTTTTATCTTAAAAGAAAAATTAGAAGATGATGATTCATCTAATAGTGGTCTTTACGCAGTTAAATATTTATATAATTTTTTACAATCAATGGATAATGTTCCTGAAATTAAATATATTTTAGCTTATATGGCTAAAACTAATGGATTTATTGATCCAGAAGAATATGCATTTAATGAAGATAAACAATATATTTTTGAAAGTATTTTATATTCTGCTTTAACTTTATACAACAATGGTGGTGCTAGTAAGAGTAAAGTAGTGGAGAGTAGGAAACGCTTTGTTCAAGAAATTGAGGCAAAAAAAGAAGAAAAATTATCAAGAACACAACAACTTAATACTACAAAAATTCAAGCATTAAGAGAACTTGGCTATAATGAGATAAATGAATCTAATGCTGCAGAAGTATTTGAAAAAATTGCTGAAATTCAATCTAGAAAAGTATAGTATAGAGGTAGAAAATGAAAAATAATAAAAAAGAAGTAGAAAAGAAAGCAAAAGAGAAAAAATTTAGTAAAATAACTATTAAGCAAGATAAATTATTAAAGGGAATAATCGTTATATTAATTTTAATCGTAGTATTATTAATTGCTTATCGATTATTTTATGGTAAATCATTAGCAACTGATAATAAATTAGTTAAAGAATTACATGGTTATTTAATGCCAACAGATTTAAATAATTGTGATGGATTATCTAATTATGCTGATAAAAAAATTACTACTAAAGATTTAGATGATACTACTAAATTATGTCTTGCATATCAAAAAATTAATACTAAAAATGCTCCAGTAGAGGAGTATGATAAAACAAAAAAGAAAGAGACATGTAATGTCGACAATATGATTTTTGGTTCTGAAGAAAATGAAGATAAATGTAGTGTTGTCAAAATCAAAAAGAATATTATTGAAGAGACATATCAAAAACTATTTGGAGAAAATATAAATACTAAAGATGCATTTAATTATGATAATTCTCATATTTGCTATTTAAAAGATGACTATTATTATTGTGGCAAATCAGAAACGTATACTTATGTTATTGATGGTACAACAGCTATCTATAGAATAATTGATAAAGCAATAGAGAAGGGTAGTACAATAACTATTTATGACTACTTTTTAAAAATAAATAGTGATGAATGTTATAAAAACTACACTACTCTAGATAAAAATGATAATTGTACAAAGAACTATAACGAAAAAAGCAAAATAGATTATAATTTTATGAAAAAATATGGTACTATGTACAAACATATTTATCAAAAAGATAAAAACGGTAATTATTATTGGGTAAGCTCCACTCCTGTTAAATAAGAGAGTCTTACTCTTTTTTTGTTGTTATATATATCCTTATATAATATATTAATATAGGATATACGCGTATTATATCCTAATTAAAAATATAAATAATAAGGTTATATTATCATCATAATAAAATATTGATTTAATGATCAAAAAATAATATAAATTTTTAAAAATTATTTTATGATTTGTATTTATTGCTTTATTATTTAAAGCTATATAAGAAGTGTGCAAATTCTAAAAAAGCCCATATTTTAGCCAAAAAGCTCATATTTATATTTATGGCATAATGTATATTATGTAAACCAAACCTTGAGAAAGAAAAATGAAATATGTAGTATTATCCTACTCTTTTTAATTAATTATCATAAATAATCATAAGTTTAATTAGGTGATTATTTTTGAATACATTAAATGCCTTTTTAATATCAACACTTGCTGGTATGTCTACATTATTAGGTGGTATTATTATCTTCTTTAAAATAGATAATAATAAAATAAATAAGTTTATTACCTTTTGTCTTTCTTTTTCTATTGCCATAATGATTGGTATTAGTATTACTGATCTAATTCCATCATCTTTATTTACTATTCTTTTAGAGTATAAAATATCTAAAGCATTGATTATTATTTTACTATCATTAATTTTAGGAAGCATATCAGTATTTATTATTAATAAACTAATCAAAAACAATGATGATTCTTTATATAAATTAGGTATATTAAGCATGATTGCATTATTACTTCATAATTTTCCGGAAGGGATTGCTACCTTTATTGGCAGTGTTCAGGATATCAATTTAGGACTTAAATTATCGCTTGCTATTATGTTTCACAATATTCCGGAAGGTATTTCTATTGCAGTTCCTATATACTATGCCACTAAATCAAAGAAAAAAGCACTGACTACTACTCTTCTCTCTGGACTAGCTGAGCCACTTGGAGCTTTAATTGCTTATTTATTTTTAAAAAATTATATAAATGATACTATGATTAGTATAGTTTTATTATTTGTAGCTGGTATTATGATTACTTTATCTATTGAAGAAATGCTTCCTAAAGCTCTCTCTTACAAAGAAAACAAACATATCTATTTGGGTTTAATAATAGGTATAGTTTTAATAATTATTAATCATTTTATTTTCTAAATTTTGGTAAATTTTAGTCCATTTATTACCAAAATTATCTTCCTATTAGAAGTATTATTTAAGGTGATTTAGCCATAATAATACCAGGAGGTAAGAAATATGAGAAATAGTAACTCTAAGGCTAATAATAGAAGCCAAGCAAATAGTAGAAAAGAATCAAGTAATAGAGCTAACAACAGAAATCAATCATGCAACAGTAGAAGTAATAACAGCCGTAGTAATAATCGTAGTAAATAATTACTTAATTAAAAGGAAGATGATTGATTCTTCCTTTATTTTTTATAATGAGGATGTTTTTGATAATCCTCTTTTATTTTTTTATTAGAAATATGGGAATATATTTCCGTAGTCGAAATACTAGCATGACCTAAAAGTTCTTGAATTATTCTCAAATCTGCTCCATTATTAAGTAAATGGGTAGCAAATGAATGCCTTAAAATATGTGGTGATATTTCTTTATTGATTCCACTTTTTTGACATAATGCTTTTAGTATTTTAAAAAAACCTTGTCTACTCATTTTCTTCCCATTATAATTTACAAATATGTAATCAGATGAATTTTTTATAATATATTTACGATATTTATTTAGATATAAATTTAAGTATTTAATGGCAACATCACTTATTGGTACATATCTCTCTTTACTACCCTTACCCATAACTTTAATTGAACCATCTTCAGGATTATAATTAGATAAAGTTAAATTAAGTAATTCACTTATTCGCATACCTGTTGCATAGAGTACTTCTAACATAGCTTTATTACGATAATCTATTGGCTTTTTTAAATCTATATTTAGTAATTTATCTACTTCATTTACAGTTAAAAATTTAGGTAAACTTTTTTCTAATTTTGGCTGTTTTATATTTGAGCATGGATTAACTTTTATCTTTTCTAAATCTAGCATATAATCATAAAATGATTTTAAAACAGTTAAATAATGAGCATTGGTTTTACTACTTTCTTTTGATTTATATAAAAACATTCTAATATCGTCTTCCGATAATTCGAGAAGATTATTGTTATTAAAATATTCGCCTACTTTGATTAAATTATAACGATATGATTCATAAGTGTTATTTGAAAGTTTACGTTCATATTTTAAATAAGTTAAATATTCATCAACAGATTTATCAATTATTTTCTCATTTTTCACTTAACATCACTATCTAAATTATAGCACAAATTATTTATTAATAGGCTTTATTTTGATATAATATTAATTAGAAATTAGGTGAATTACAATATGGAAGTTCTTGCAGATATATTAAGACCTCAAAAATTAAATGATATTATTGGACAAGATCACTTAATTGGTGATGGTAAAATATTAACTAATTTAATGAAAAATAAAAAAATTTTTTCAATGATTTTATATGGTAAACCTGGTATTGGTAAAACTAGTATAGCTAATGCTATTAGCAATGAAATTGGTATGCGTACTAAATTTTTAAATGCAACAACTTCGAAAAAAGAAGATTTTGAAATGGCTATTGAAGAAGCTAAATTCTATGGTGATCTAATTTTAGTTATTGATGAAATACATCGTATGAATAAAGATAAGCAAGATATATTGCTACCCCATATTGAAAAAGGCACAATTATTTTAATTGGACTTACTACTAGTAATCCATATCATAAGATTAATCCAGCTATTAGAAGCCGTTGTCAAATATTTGAATTACATGAACTTTCGGAAGCAGATATAGTTAAAGTATTAAAAAAGGCCACTAGTAAATTAGATGGTATTAAAATTGATAAAAAAACTTTAGAGTATATTGCATCACTTTCTTCAGGAGATGTTAGAAATGCTTTAAATTTACTAGAAGTATCTTACTACTCTACTAATAATCATAATGTAAATATTGAAGTAGTTAAATCTATTAATAGTAAACCTGTATTCTTTCATGATAAAAATGAAGATGGTCATTACGATGTCTTAAGTGCTCTGCAAAAATCAATTCGTGGTAGTGATGTTGATGCTACACTTCATTATATTGCGAGACTTATTGAAGCAGAAGACTTAGATAGTATTTTTAGAAGACTATCTGTAATTGCTTATGAAGATATTGGCCTTGCTAATCCTGGTATTGGTCCAAGACTTGATGCTGCAATTAATGCGGCTGAGCGAGTTGGCTTACCTGAGGCTAGAATTCCTATTGCTGAAATTGCAATAGAGATGGCTTTATCACCTAAAAGTAATAGCGCTATTATGGCAATAGATGATGCCTTAAACGATATTCATAAAGGTAATACTGGTAATGTTCCAAATCATATAAAAACAAATAGTAAAGATTATTTATATCCTCATAATTATCCTCATGATTGGGTAAAACAACAATACTTACCAGATAATATTAAAGATGCTAAATATTATAGACATAAGAATAATTTAGTTGAAAATAATTTAAATAAAGTACATAAAGAAATGAGAAGTGAAAAATGAAAATTACTGTAATGGGAACTGGAGCATATAGTTTAGGTATTGCAAGTATGCTTTCCAAAAGAAAAGAAAATACTATTATGCTTTGGACAGAAAAGGAAGAAAATAAAAATGAATTTTTAAAAACACATCAAATAAAAAATATATTTCCTGATGTAGTTTTAAGTGATAATATTTCTATTACTACAAGTTATGAAGAAGCATTAAAAGATACTAGTTTAATCTTTTTAATTACTTCTGCTAAATTTATCTATAGTGTATGCAAAGATATGTTACCATATTATCGTAATACTCCTATTTGCATTGCTTCTAAAGGTATTGATGATAAAACACTTAATACTCTATCAAATGTCGTTAAAAATACTCTTAAAACCACAAATATTAGTGTTATATCGGGGCCAACTTTTGCAATTGACTTAATTCATAATGAACCGGCTGCTCTAGCTATAGCTGGTTTAAATAAAAAAACTATTAA
>CANRGA010000043.1 GCA_947630055.1 uncultured Bacilli bacterium | reverse complement strand
TACTACTAGAATTTTGCTGATAAATAGTTATATCAAAATAGTAAATATTTTGGTATATAAAATTATTAACAAAAAAATTTTACAACAAATTTATGAAATTTTTTCAAACCCCCTTGACTCGCGGGGGGGGTAATATATAATAGTCTTATAAAATAATGTACAATGGTACGACATATAAGTGAGGATAAAATTATGAAAGAAAAATATGTAAAGATGTTAATAACAATAATTGTAGTAAGTTTTATTGGAATGTTTATATTTTTAAATATAAACAAAGAAAATAAACCCTTACCAGAAGTTAAATTAAAAGAAATAGTAAACGAAGAAAAGGCATTTGCCATAATGATTCAAAATGGTGATGGTTATGAAGAATATGATAGTAATACATGGCCAGGAGATGGGTATATTTATAAAGAAGCAAAGTGTACAGATAATAATGGTGCAATAGTTGATGATGCCATTACTTTTGCTGATGGAAAAGCAACATTAACAACAAACCAAACAGTATTTTGTACATTATACTTTGATGAGAAACCAGAGCCTGCAAAAGATTTAAGAGAAAAAGATCCAAGTAATACGTTAAGTGAAGATTTACAAGGTGGAATGTATAGATATCAAGGAACAGGAGATATACCAAATTGGATATGTTTTGGAACAAGAGATGCAAATGCTTGTAAGACAGCAGATGGAATAGATAAATACATGTATCGAATAATCGGTATAACTGAAGAAGGACAAATGTATTTAATAAAAGAAACATTCTTGAAAGAAGGAAGTGGAACAACATTTGCTTGGAATGATAAGTACTATACATCAGGGTCTAGTGCGACGACTTGTGATAGTAAAATATGTCCAGAGTGGGGACAAAATAATTTATTCAAAAGACTAAACGGAACAAGTAATGGAACAACCCAAGGAACAGGAACAACAAGTGATAATGCCAATACCGATATCTTTGTTGACAGTACCCAATATGAATATTTAAAGTCAGGTGATAGTAATAGTGGTGGTGCAGCTAGTGAATGGTATAATTTAATAGCAAATCACGAATGGATGTATGGAGATACAATAACTGGATATTCAGATGAAGCAACATATACAGGAAATACAGTATATGCCATAGAGACCGGACAAGCAGATACAAAGCATTATGTAGGAACAGATGGAAGTAATACAGAGCAAACATATAGATGGAGTCAAACAGTAAATGCAAAAATAAGTTTAATGTATATCCATGATTATGTATATAGTTATTATGATGGAAGTAATCCAGATACAAGAGGAAACCCAAAAAATTATAGTACAGCAAAAAATGGATGGTTGTTTTTCCAAAAGGATGGATATAACACATCATCAAATTATGAATGGTTAAGCACTCGCTGGGGTGTCCTTAGTACGAGTGGCGCGTTTGTCAACGCGCGGTATGTGAGTAGTATCGGTGGCGTGGGCGGCAGCAACTTGTATGATGCGGGCGGCGTGCGGCCTGTCTTCTATCTTGAGTCATCCGCAAAAATAGCAAGTGGAGAAGGCACGAAAGATTCACCATTCATCTTGGCATAAACGATTAATAACCGCCTTGGGTGGCGAAGTCGCCCGGGCGGCCCGAAAATATAGGGTTTTGGAAGATTATCAATAAATTTGTATATAATGAATAATTTCATTATAGATAGGCAGTCTTGAGTTTATAAACTGCTCGCTGGGGTGTCAATAGTACGAGTAACACGAATGTCAACGCGCGGAATGTGAATAATAACGGTAACGTGAACAACAACAACTTGAATAATGCGAACGGCGTGCGGCCTGTAGCTCTCTATAGCTTGAGGGATTATATGATTAAGGTTATATAGTGAGAAAGATAGAGAACAAAGGCTGTCTAGGAAACATGTTTCCGAATGAGAAATTAGGACGGATAAATTTACGAATTTTCCTATCAGCCTGATTATTAATATTATTTTATAAATTATCGCCTATTACCGCCTATAAAAATAAATAATTTATAAAATAAAGAAAAATTCCCTTTTATCTCACTTAACTTTTTTGATCAACAATTAATTGATCAGCCAAAGTCCTATGGTATGTAGTATAAAGTATAAGTGCCTATTAAATTAGGTTAACTTAACATGGGGGTGTCGAAATAATTTTCGACGCCCATTTTTAATTAATAAGAATAGAAAGGAAAAAGTGATTAATGAAAAGTGAAGTAATTGAACTTAGAAAAAGTGGCAAATTTTATAATACTTTTGGTGATGATGCTATAATTATCCATCATCTTATGAATTATAAAATTGTACCTAGTAAAGGTGGAGTAGGATTTCCCGAATCATCTTTTAATAAAGTTATTAATGCTTTAGAAGATAATAGAATATCTTATAAAATATTTGAAAAAGATAATATATTATTTGATAAAGATTATCAAAAATTAAATAATTATAAAAAGGTACTTACTAATGCTAGAAAAGATCTTTCTTTTGAACAAAGAATAAATAATATTGAAAATAAAATTAAAACTTTAAATAATAAAGAAATTAATCAACTTTTAGAAATTATTGAAGATGCAATATCATAGTGAAAAGTTTTTAATTATTAAAAATATAAAAAAATTTATATTAGATGTTGAAAAATTATTAGTAAATTTTCCTAATAAAGATTATTTAAATAAAGATATGTTTTATAAGGAAGCATTAAATGTTTTAGAATTAGTTTATAATGCTAATGAAGTAAATGATTTAAAAGAAAAAAGAAATATTCAAATACAAGTGTTAAGTAAACTTAATATGTTAGATTTTTATTTAGAAAGAGCTTATAAGAAAAAATATATTAGTGAAAAACAATGTTTAAATAAAAGTAATGAACTTGCAAATATCTCAAAAATGATATATGGGTGGATTAAAAATGAAAGAGAATGCAACCCTAAATAATATTTTGAATTTATACGAAAAGGAAATAGCTAAAAATGTAAAAAATAAAAATAGAATATATTATTTTGAGAAAAATAAAATGCAAAATATAGCAGAAATAATAAAAATAATTAAGAGCAGTAATTATAAAATAGAAAAATATAATATATTTATGATTAGTGAACCTAAACATAGAATTATTATGGCTTTAAATATTAAAGATAAAATAATAAATCATTATATTGCTAAATATGTTTTAGAAGAAAAATTAACTAAATATTTAGATGATAGAAATATTGCAACGAGAAAAAATATGGGTACAGATTATGGTATAAAAATGATTAAAAAATTTATTGAAAAGAATAAAAAATATAGTAATTTTTATGTGTTAAAAATGGATATAAGTAAATATTTTTATACGATAGATCATGATGTATTACTTAATTTATTAAAGGATAAATTAAATAAAGATGAATATAATTTTTTGCAGATTATTATTGATAGTACTAATTATGATTATATCAATAAAGAAATAAATAATATTAAAAATAAATTTATAATTAAAAAACCTAAATGTGCTCAAGAAATAGAAGGTATTCCTTGCTATGAAGAAGGGAAAGGACTGCCGATAGGTAATATGACTAGTCAATTTTTATCAATATTTTATTTATATGAATTAGATCATTATATTGTAAATAATTTACATATCAAGTATTATATTAGATATATGGATGATTTTGTTTTAATACATCATGATAAAAATGTATTAAAACAAGCTTTAAAAGAAATAGAGAATATATTAGATAATGTTTATAAATTAAAATTAAATAATAAAAAGACTAAAATAGTAAGTATTAAAGAAGGATTCTCTTTTTTAGGATATACATATAAAGTTATTAATAATAAAACTATCATCAAAATAAAAAAAGAAAGCTATGAAAATATTAAAAGAAAAATAAAAGAGATCCATAATAGATATAAGTATCACAGAAATATAAGTAAACCTTTTATGACAATAATGTCTTACTGGTATAATAGAAAATATGGTAGTCAGTTAAGAGTTAGAAGAATAATAAATAGATGTTGGTTTAAAAAATTAGAATATGAAAAGTAATAGATATGTTTTTTTTAAAAGATGTTATCCAGATTATCTTATATTAATAAATAAAAATAATAAAATAAAAAGTTATAATTTTGATAAAAAATTATTATATTATTTAGAAATAGAGAATATAAAAAAACTTGAAAAATTGAATATTAATTATCTTATTTTAGAAAATATAAGTATAGTTAAAAAACAAAGTTATAAATATAATAAATATTATTTATATTATAAAAGATGTAGATTTAATATTTTAATAGAAAAAATAAAGAATGTTTTGTCTAATTTTTAGAATTTTTAACTAAAAAAAAGACGTCGTCCAAGTAGTAATACCTAGATAACGTCATCTAACATCGTTTAGGTGACGTGAAATTTCACGCTTCCTATAACTTAAGTATAATCAATTGTGATAAAAATATCAATAAAAATGTATAAAAAAAGAATATTATAGAACTTTATTAGTTTATAATATTCTTTTTGCTTTTTTTTAATCTAGTTCTTCATCATCACTTGGATTAGTTGGAGTAGTAGGTGTTGTCGGTGTTGTTGGAGTAGTGGGATTTGTTGGTTTAGGTTGGTTATTATTATCATCGTCATCACCAACTATATCACCTATATTACTATCAATAGTTTTTACTTTATAGACAAGTCCAGAACTTTTGTTAGACTTAAATATTGAATATGCAGATTTTATTGTGAAAGTATATTCACCACCTACAGGAGCATTATATGTTATAGTAGGATCATTTGTCCAGCCTAAACTTTGTTCAGTACCATTTGGAAGTTTAACAGTAACTTCATATCCAATTGATCCTATTGCAGCATTATTATAACTTATTCTATTATTATAATATTTTTCTGCGTATTCCTCATAATACTTTTCAAAATGTTTTTGTAAATAAGAAGGATTAATAGCATCTGGAGTAGCAATTGGTGTCCATTTTAATGTAATAGTACTTCCATTTAATGTATATGAAGCATTAGTTGGATTATCTAGTGTATCATATCTACTAGATACTTCAGTTGGTTCAGCTCCGGATACAAAATATTCTGTTTTACATAAATCTTCTGGTGTATAGGCACTACATAATTGAGCAGGGAATGTTTCTTGTTCAATTTTAGCACTTGTAATATTTTTAGGTACTTTCCAAGAATTAATCTTTTTATGAATATTTTTAGCTAGATAATTCATAACTCTAGTTCTCATTGTTCCACCAGTTGAACTATTAAAATAAGTTGATTTTTTATTTTCTTTTGCTTCTTTATAGGCTTTAGAGAAATCTCCAAGGCTTTCATAACCATACCAGAAAGAAATAGAATATTTAGTAGAGTAACTTATAATCCATGAATCACTAATAGCTCCACCTGGAAGTCCATATTTATTTTTGGTATCTCTATCTAAGTTAGTAGTACCAGTTTTACCAGCTATGTTTCCGCCGCCCCATACAGAATCTAGGATGTTATTCATTAAATAAGCAGTAGATTCTTCCATAACTTTTTCTTTACTATAACTATGATTTATTTCTTTACCAGTTTCATTATTAATTACTTTAGTGTAAGCATATGGTTCTATATAATAACCACCTCGACCGAATGAAGCATAAGCCGCTGACATTTGTAATGGAGATGCACAGTCAATACCACCAATAGAAGCAGATTCAAATAATTCTTCACCATAATCAATACCAACACTATGAACAAAATCTTCAATTATTTTTTTATCGATATTAGCAACTGCTTTAAAGGCTCTTAAAGCAGGGATATTTCTTGAATCTTGTAAAGCATAACGCATAGTAATTAATCCTTTAGTTCTATTATCGTAGTCAGTGATAGATTGACCATTAGAATAAGTAGTATTTTCATCTAATAACATTGCATATGTACTTTGACTAATATTTTCTACATACATTGCGTAGTCAAATATTGGTTTAGCTGTTGAACCAGGTTGACGTCTTATATCGGTAGCCATACTAGTACCTGTTGCTTGATAATTCCTGCCACCAGATAAAGCAATTATAGAGCCATCTTCTACAGAAGTAACAGCAATACCTTCTTGGATAGTATCATCAATAAAGGCATTAACTTCACCATTTTCAACTGCTTCTAAATATTTTTGAATATCAGGATCAAAAGTAGTATAAATTTTTAAAGAAGTACTTTTAGCATTTAATTTTAAATCATCTTGAATTTCTTTAATGACATAATCAATAAATGCTTGGCTACTTTCAACTTCAAATTCATTTGAAACCTTTTTTTGCTCAACTAACATTGATTCAATAGGTATAGCTAAAACATCATTCATTTCATCTTCTGTAATATAACCATGTCTAACCATTAATTTCAAAACAGTTCTTTGTCTATTACGACATCCTTCTGGATTACTATATGGTTTATAACGATATGGATTTTGGAACATTCCAGCAAGAAGAGAAGCCTCAGCTAAATTTAAATCTTTACTAGATTTGCCAAAGTAATAAAGTGATGCTTGTTCAATACCCACAATACCATTATAATTGATATTTCCATCATTGGCGAACCATTGAGAATTTAAATAAAATTCAATAATTTCTTCTTTTGTATATTTAGCTTCTAATTTGAAAACAGCCATATAAATATCTCTAAATTTACGAATTATACCAGCAAGTCCTTCATCTTCGCTACCATTATAAGTTCTTTTCATAACTTGCATTGATAGAGTAGAAGCTCCACCAGCTGAATCACTACCTAAAAGTTGACCAAAAGATGCTTTTAAAAATCTAAATAAATCTAAACCACTATGTTGGAAAAATCTTGAATCTTCTGTAGCTACTAGCGCATCAACTAAAACATCAGGTATTTCATCATAAGTAATAACAGTACTATTTTCAGCACCAACTCTAGCAAATTCTTTACCATTGCGATCGTATAAAATACTTGGCTCTTTTTGATACAATTTTTCTTTATCAAAATTTGGTGAACTTATTACTATGTATAGTGCAAATACTAAAATAATACTTACGCCAGCAATTGCAATAATCAAAAGAACATTTAAAACTGATTTCCAGGTTGTTTTTTTAGTTTCTTTTTTAACATGTTCTACATGTTGTTCTTTATTAGGTTTACTTTTTAATTTAATTTTTTTCATTTTCGATACCTCCAATAATATCTACATATTTTAAATAATTTAATCCTTTAGTATAATTATATTCAAGTTGATAACCATATTCTTTTATAAATGTATATGGAATACTTTTTCTTGAATTTTGATCAATGAATCCAATAATATCAACGCCATTTACTAAATAAATTAAATCATTCATTTGAATAATTAGAAAGGCAATTCCTCCATGCCTAATAACATTTCTAATGTGCTTAATTTGATGAGGATGAATATTACTTATAGGAAATGATGTTTTAGATTTAGTACTTTTAGCATCAAATTCCACATATCTTCCTTTATATAAGCCATTATAATCAAGCGTTGACTGAGTAGCAAAATATGCTTTATTTATTACTTGTTTGTTATTTTCATAATTTACTTTGACAACCCCGATGGGAGTAGGTTTCTTATATATTAGAGCAATATCTTGATCTCTTAAATACTCATTAGTTTCATTAATGATATTCTCTAAATCCATACCCCGATTTGCATAATTGATATTTTTATGAAATTCTTTTTTTATTTGGTTGGGATAATTCACATACTTCACCTGCCAACATTATAGCAAATTTTTCATGATTTTTAAACTACTTTGCTAAAGAAAAAGCCTACTTGACAAAGTAAGCGTAATATTCATCAAAAGTTATATTATTTTCGTGGATATATGTTGCGGCTTCAACTCCTATATATCTTAAATGACCAGCTTCAGCATCAAATCCTGTTATTTCTTCTTTTCCTTCTGGATATCTTAAAATAAAGCCATATTTATAAGCATTATCTTTAAGCCATGGATAGGCATCGGTATCTTTAAAGGTTTTATCGGTATAACCATTCATTGTTACATTAATAGCATATCCTGTTTCATGTTCAGAATATCCTGGTCGTGCGGCATAATCATCAGCATATTCTGTCCCTTGAACATTTTTATATTGATTATATATTTCTTCTTGTTTAGCATGTGTTCGATATGATGAATTAACCATTAAATAAAA
This sequence comes from uncultured Bacilli bacterium, assembly GCA_947630055.1. Lineage (GTDB taxonomy): Bacteria > Bacillota_I > Bacilli_A > RF39 > UBA660 > SIG200. Next base: position 1,810 of record CANRGA010000043.1, on the reverse strand, counting down.
TCCTGCTTCTTTAGCCTCACTCCAAAGTCTTAGATAAGCATCATATGTATTTTGAGTGCATTTTTGACTACCTAACTCCCCAAAAGAATAGGCAAGAGGGATAGTTACAAGTTCTGGAGTATAATCATCTGGTAAATAATAATATTTATTAACTAACATTAATTCATTTTTAGATGTATCTGTTACTTCTGGATCAGTATAATATTCTTTATTAGTTTTCGTATTAACTTTCTCAACTGCCATAGCATAATTGGTATCTCTAGCTTCTTTTAAATAAGCTAAATAATCATTAAAATAATCTTTAATAAAATGTTTTTGCTTAATAATTTCAATATAATCATCATTTTTCTTGTTTTCTAAAAAGAAATTTAACTCTTTATCTTTATATACTTTAGTAAGTACTTTAATATCATCTTCACTATAACCAATTTCACTTAGTTTATATTCCGTCGTTTCTTCTAATTCTTTTTGATTTTTAATATTAATATACGAATAAATACCAATACTTAAAAATACAATGACAACAATAATAATTAATCCATATTTTTTAACATTACTTTTTAGTTTTAACTTTTTCATTTATTCACCCTTATTATTAATTAGATTGTACCATATTTAGTAAAATAATGCATCTTTATTTAGTATTATTATTTATTTTTATTAGTATAATTAACTAGGTGGTTTTATGCTTAAGCAATTTGCTTATAAAAAAATAATTATTATTGCCTTGTCTTTTCTATTTTTACTAATTATTTATTTTTTCCCTAGTAAAGAAGCTTATAATATTAATACTACTTTAACTTATACTGATCCTGAAACTACACCAATTTATTTAATTGATAGTAATAATTTAGTATCTCGTTTTGAAGTTATTAAAAAGAGTAGTGATACCTCTAAATTAATTGATGAAGTAATAGAAAATTTGACTATAAAAGAAGAACAGTCTAGTTATATTCCGAATAATTTTAAAAAGATTATCCCGGAAAATACTAAAGTTATTTCGAAAGATTTAACTGATGGTCTTTTAAAGATTAATTTTTCGAAAGAATTTCTAAATATAGATGCCGAAAATGAAGAAAAATTAATCGAAGCAGTAATATTCTCTTTAACTGAAATTAAAGATGTTAAGAAAGTAATGATATTTGTTGAAGGTGAGGTTTTAAAGGAACTTCCCCATAGTAAAAAAATGCTTCCTAATGTTCTTGATCGAAGTTATGGTATTAATAAAGTATATGAACTCGAAAGTATGAAAGATATTGCCAAAGTGACAACTTATTATGTTAGTAAAATGGAAGGATATTCTTACTATACACCAGTTACTACCATTACTAATTCCAAAAATGAAAAAGTCGAAATAATTATTGAAAAATTAAAAACATCTCCAACTTATCAAACTAATTTAATTAGTTATTTAACAGCTTCAGCAGAATTACTAGACTATGAAATATTAGAAAATTCAGTTAATTTAAGTTTTAATAATCAAGTTTTAAATTTAGATGATAATTCTATTATTGAAGAAGTTAAATATTCAATTGCCTTATCTATAAGAGATACTTATGATATAGGGGAGACTATCTTTTATGTTGATAATATGTTAATTGATGCATTTTTCATTTAATTTTGAAGGCGATATGCATTTTTTCTTGAAATTGGGGGAATAATGTTATATAATCAGAGTGTCTTTTGAGTTATGTCTCCGTAGCTCAGCTGGATAGAGCAATCGCCTTCTAAGCGATCGGTCAAGCGTTCGAATCGCTTCGGAGACACCATTTGATAATTATCCCCATATATTTTGGGGATTTTATTTTGC
>CANRGA010000042.1 GCA_947630055.1 uncultured Bacilli bacterium | reverse complement strand
TGTGAATACAACCATAATATGTAAAGAGAATTGTTTATTAAAAGAAATGGATATCGAGAAATATAACAAGCAATATAGTAATTTAAAAGTAATATATAATAATACATTTCATGATAGATATATCATAATAGATAAAAAGATAATATACCATTGTGGTACATCATTAAATCATATAGGTAGTAAAACATTTTCTATCAACAAATTGGAAGATAAAGAAGTAATAGAGGCTCTACTTAATAAAATAAAAACTTGTTAATAAAACTACTTTCATTTATAATATAATTGAAAGGTGATTCTCTATGGAAAATACAACACTTTTACCTGCTGATAGATATGTTGTGGTTAATAAAAGTATCTTATCAAATACTGATCGAGAAATAATTATTAACTTATATGAACCATTAATTGGTGCTCTAGCAGCATCACTCTATTTTACATTGTGGAATGATTTGGGAGTATCTAATATGATGAGTAGAGATTTAATTCATCATCATTTAATGGTAGTCTTAAAATGTGGCATAGGTAATATTAAACTTGCAAGAGAATCCTTAGAGGCCTTTGGTTTACTTAAAACTTATGTTAAAAACGGTGAAATAAATGATTATATCTATGAATTATATTCACCACTTACACCCCAAGAATTTTTTAATCATCCAATTTTAAATGTTGTTTTATATAATAATATTGGCGAAAGAGAATATGAAAGTTTAAAGAAAAGATATAATATTCCAAAAATAGATTTAAAAGATTATGAAGATATAACTAAGAAATTAGATGATGTTTATGATACATCGAAATTTACTTTGTCAGAAAATATAGTTGATCGTAAAAATAGCACGATGATGGTTTCATCACGTATTAATTTTGATGAGATTATTGCAAGTATTCCGAAAAATATTATTAGTGAAAAAGCCTTTAATAAAAAAACTAAAGAATTAATTAATAATTTAGCATTTATTTATAATATTGATACACTTAAAATGATTGAACTTATCAGAAGTGTTTTAAATGAATATGGTAATATAGATAAAAATGGTTTAAGAATAGTTGCAAGAAAAGATTATCAATTTAAAAAGGGAGCGCTTCCTACTTTAGTTTATCGTACGCAACCAGAATATTTAAAAAATCCTTTGGGAGATAATTCGAAAAAAGGTAGAATTATAGCAGTATTTGAAAATACTTCTCCTTATGATTTTTTAAGACATAAATATCATAATGTTAAACCAACAGCGAGAGACTTAAAATTACTTGAATATTTAATTATTGATTTAGAATTACCACCAGCAGTTGTTAATGTTTTAATAGATTATGTTTTAAGAAAAAATAATAACCGTTTTACGAGTGCTTATGTTGAAACCATTGCGGCTCAATGGAAAAGAGCAAATTTAAAAACAGCGGCTGATGCCATGGAATTTGCCGAAAAAGAACATCGAAAATTGCAAAAGAAAGAGCCGGCGCCAAAGAATGTTAAAGTAGAAACGCCAATTTGGTTTGAACAAAATATTAAAGATGAAAATTTATCAGATGAAGAAGAAGCTGAATTAAAAGATTTATTAAAGGAGTTTAAGTAAGATGGAGATAAAAGTAGATAAGGATGTTAAGAAAAAGCAAGATTTAGAATTTAAAAATGCTTTAAAAAATGATGCTTATAAAACTTTAGTTAAAAAAATAAAAATGAGTGAAGAAGAAGCCAAGAAAAACACTTTAAAATTATTAGATTCTCTAGAAGAATTAGAACATTGTAAAAATTGTGATAGTTTGTATGTTTGTCAAAATAAAGTTAAAGGCTATGTATATTTTCCAGAAAATAAAGAAGGTAATTGGCGTTTTTCTTATATTCCTTGTAAATATCAAAAAATGGCGATGAAATCTTTAAAAAATAAAAAAACAAATCAAAGTATTTTAGATAGTGCTAAATTAAAAGATATTAAAATAACTAAGAATAGAACAGAAATAATTAAATGGATTAAAAATTATTATGATAAATTTGATCCTTTTAAAACTAGTAAAGGATTATATTTACATGGAAATTTTGGAACAGGTAAAACATACTTGCTTGCAGCCCTATTAAATGAACTTAAAAATAAATTTAATGTCAGTGCTGAAATAGTATATGTACCAGAATTACTAAGGAAATTAAAAGAAGATTTAAATTTAGTAGGTGATAGATTATTTGCTTTAGAAAAAGTAGATATTTTGCTTTTAGATGATATAGGAGCAGAAAAAGTAACTGAGTGGGGTAGAGACGAAATTATTGGTACGATTTTACAAACTAGAATGAATAGTGGTATGCCAACATTTTTTACCTCTAACTTAAATATAGTTGAACTAGAAAAGAATTTTAGTTTAACAAAAGATAAAGAAGATCAAGTAAAAGCTAAGAGAATAATTGAGCGAATTAAGTACTTAACTGATGATATAGAATTACTGGGAAATAACTATCGAGAAGAAAAAAATTAATTGAAAAAATTAATTTTTTTTTGAAATAAAAAGGAAATCGAAGAAAAAAAGCTAATAATATAAGTAGGAGGTGTAAAAATATGTTGTAATAAAATTTTTGACTTTTTTAAACAAAAGTTCGTTTTAATGTTGACATTAAAAAAATTGAGTAGTAAAATTAAATTATCAGATAGTAAAGGAGAAAACAATGAAAGCAAAAGAAAACAAAGATACTGATAAGGCATTGGAACAAGTTTTAAAAGATATTGAAAAACAATTCGGGGAAAATGCCATTATGAAATTAGGGGCACAAGATCATATGAAAATAGATGTGACTAGTACAGGTTCTATTTCTTTAGATATAGCACTAGGTGTTGGTGGTTATCCGAAGGGAAGAATCGTTGAAATATATGGACCAGAATCATCTGGAAAGACTACTATTGCACTTCATGCGATAGCTGAGGTGCAAAAGAAAGGTGGTAGAGCAGCATTTATTGATGCTGAAAATGCTTTGGATCCTGTTTATGCGCAAAAATTAGGAGTAAATATTGATGAGCTTTTAATTAGTCAACCAGATTCAGGAGAACAAGCCTTAGAAATATGTGATGCGCTTGTTAAAAGTGAAGCTATCGATATAGTTGTTATCGATTCTGTAGCGGCTTTAGTACCACAAGCAGAAATAGATGGCGAAATGGGTGATAGCCATGTAGGACTTCAAGCAAGACTTATGTCACAAGCTTTAAGAAAATTGTCAGGAACACTAAATAAAACGAATACTACGGCTATATTTATTAATCAATTAAGAGAAAAAGTTGGTATTATGTTTGGTAATCCTGAAACAACCCCAGGAGGAAGAGCTTTAAAATTTTATTCAACTGTAAGACTTGATATTAGACGTGGTGAACAAATTAAGCAAGGAGATCAAATTCTTGGTAATAGAACTAATATTAAAGTAGTAAAAAATAAAGTAGCGCCACCATTTAAAACTGCCAGTGTTGATATTATGTATGGTGAAGGAATATCTCATGAAGGTGAACTTGTAGATATTGGTAGTGAAATTGGCGTTTTAGAAAAAAGTGGGGCTTGGTATGCTTATAATGGTGAAAAAATTGGCCAAGGAAAAGAAAATGCGAAAGCGTTCTTAAAAGAAAATCCTGATATTGCTGAAGAAGTTTTAAATAAAATTTATGAACATTATGGCTTTGCAAGTGGAGAAGACAAATCAAAAGAAGATTAGTCTTCTTTTTTAAATGTTTAATGTGCTATAATAGTAATATAATACTTACAAATGGGGTGATTTACATGAAATGTACACTTATGAATAAAAATAAAGAAGTGTTGACTGCGGAATATGATGCTGCAACTAGTGTTTTTACTAGAATATATGAAGTGAATAATATTAATTATGCACCATATATTTTAAAAAGTTTTTATATTGAAAATGATATTAATGATACTCCTTTTAGAACTAACTTAAGTGAATGGTTTAAAGGAAGGAGTATTCCATCTTGGCGTGATAAATTAGATTTATTACTACATAGATTAAATATAACTGCCCCTTATGAACTTTTAGATAAAGCTTTTGGCCTATCTTTATCAGATCAATATTGGTTAAAACCAGATGGTAGTAATATTTCTTATGATGATATTAATTTCTTTGATAATGATTTTGATTATGCTGAATTTATGGAAGCATCATTATCAACAAATAGTAAAGCTATAACAAAAGAAACTTCTTTAAAAACTCCTAATAATACAACAGATGGTATGCTTAAAAAAGCTTGGATTATAGATAATGGTACAAGATATTTATTAAAGGGAGGTTATAAAAATGAAACTTTACAACCATTTAATGAAGTGCTTGCTAGTGAAATATGTAAAAGACTAGGATTTAATCATGTAGAATATACTATAGATACATATAAAGATATAGTAGTGTCTAAGTGTCCTTGTTTTATAACAAAAGATACAGAACTTATAACTTGTTATCAAATTAGAAATGATATGAAAAGGTATGATAATATCGAAGATTATGAAGAATATATTAAAAAGTTAGAAGAACATAATATAGAAAATGCCAGAGAAAAAGTAGAGAATATGTTTATTTTAGACTATTTAATTATGAATGAAGATAGACATTTAAATAATTTTGGTATTATTAGAGATGTTAATACTTTAGAATGGTTAGATGTCGCTCCAATATTTGATAATGGTCAAAGTTTAAATATAGAATATTATGATGAAGAAGAATTACATATTTCTGGAAGTGGTAGGTTATTCTATGAAGTAAAACCTTTTGATGAAATAATAAAAATTGTTAAAAATTTAAAAAGAATAGATATAAGTAAATTAGATGGTATAGTAGAATGGTTTGATAATTTGTTACATGAGTATCAATATTTAACTAAAATGAGTGATAGAAGAATAGAAAGATTATGTATTTTATTAAATAGACAAATTAATAAATTGAAAGACTTAATTTTAAATAGTAATTAAATATATCTAATAAAGTATGGACATTGCCTATAAAATGTTTGATTTTTTTCAAAAAAAGTGTTATAAGTATATTGAAGGAGAAATCCTGTATAATAATTTATATTATTTAATAGGTATTTGAGGATAGAAAAACATCGTCTATCGCGGATTTTTAAAATCTTAAGTGTAGGTTACTATCAATAGTTTCCGATGAGATACTGGAAGTGATGTCCAGTCAATACCTATTGGCCTACTAGCAATAGTAGGCCTTATTTTTTTTAGGAGAAACAACATGAAATACAAATATATAGGAATACTAGAACCTAAAATTGCAAATAAATTGCAAATTTCAGAACATAAGAATAAACCAATATTAGTCTATGAGGATAGAATTGAGCATGTTATAGACCATCATTTAAAAGATTTTGGTACTAAAAGCAAAATTATATATATCTATAATAATTTAGGGAATATAATAAAACATCCTGATTATGTTTTTTTGAATATCAAAAATAATTCAATAGAATATTATAAAAATACGCATAATGATGTTTGTGTAGCAGTTAGGATAAGTCCTGGTAAAGTTTTAAAAGTTCGAAGTTGGTTTCCACCAAATAAAAGTAAAATAAAAAATAGAATCAAAAAAGTAGAAGATAAAAAAGAATTTCAACATTTATAAATATATAGATTGATTATATTTTTTTAACTTGCTAAAATTACTAATTACTATTATAATTAAATTATAGAGATTATTAAAATTATATTAAGTTATTATTTTATATATTTTCTGTAAAAAATAGAGATGGAGTGAGAAAATGGATAATGTAGCCGTTATCATCTTATTTCTATTTCTTGGAATTATAATTGGAGCTTTAATTATCTTTGGAATTTATCATTTTAAAGGTGCTAGTGCTCAAAGTAAAGCTAATAAACTAATTGAAAATGCAAAAAAGGAAGCAGAGAAACATAAAAGAGATGCTCTTTTAGAGTTAAAAGAAGAATCTTATAAATTAAAACAACAAGCTAATGAAGAAATAAAAGAGAAAAAACAAGAAATTAAAGACAGCGAAGATCGCCTTATGGCAAGAGAAAATAATCTTGATAAAAGAGAAGAAATGTTACAAAAAAGAGATGCATCTTTGGAAGAAAAAGAAAATAATTTATTAGCAAAAGGACAAAGTTTACAAGAAAAAGAAGATAAGATGGACAAACTTCTTAAAGAAGAAGTACAAGAATTAGAAAAAATATCTGGGCTTAGCAAAGAAAAAGCACATGATTTACTTATGGCTAAAGTTGAATCAAATATGGCTTTAGAAGTTGCTGAGTATATTAAAGAAGAAGAAGAAAAAGCAAAAATTACTGCTAATGACAAAGCAAAACAATTAATTGTATCTAGTATGGAACGATATGCTGATGATGTTGTTGGGGTGCAAACTGTTTCAACAATTGATCTACCTAATGATGAAATGAAAGGAAGACTTATTGGTCGTGAAGGTAGAAATATTAGAACTATCGAATCTGTTACTGGTGTTGATTTAATAATTGATGATACACCTGAGGCCATAGTAATATCTTCATTTGATCCGTTAAGAAGAGAAATTGCTAAAATTACAATTGAAACTTTAATTAAAGATGGAAGAATTCATCCAAGCAGAATTGAAGAAGTATATGATAAAACTTGTAAGGATGTAGCTAGTAGAATTACGGAAATTGGTAATAATGCAATTACTGATTTAGGTATTGCAAAAATGGATGCCGAACTTATTAATTTAATTGGTAAACTTAATTTCCGTACCAGTTATGGTCAAAATGCTTTGAAGCATTCAATTGAAGTAGCTAACCTTTGTGGCTTAATGGCCTCTGAACTTGGTGAAAATGTAACTCTTGCAAAAAGGGCTGGTTTATTACATGATATTGGTAAAGCTATTGATTTTGAAATTGAAGGAAGCCATGTTGAAGTTGGAGAACAAATTGCGAAAAAATATCATGAAAGTGAAACTGTAATTGATGCCATTGTATCTCATCATGGTGACAAAGAACCTAAGTCTATTATTGCCGTATTAGTAAGTGTTGCTGATACTTTATCTGCCGCTCGTCCAGGAGCAAGAAATGATTCACTTGAAAATTACATTAAGAGACTAGAACAACTTGAAGAAATTGGTAACTCATTTGAGGGCGTTGAAAAAGCTTATGCAATGCAAGCCGGAAGAGAAATTAGAGTTATGGTTAAACCAAATGAAATTGATGATGTTAATAGTTATAAAATAGCTAGAGAAATGAAAGAAAAAATTGAATCAGAGATGCAATATCCTGGTACTATTAAAATAACTGTTATAAGAGAAACTAGAGCTCAAGAAGAAGCAAAATAATGCTTCTTCTTGTTAAATGGAGTACAATATGAATAAATATATTAAAAAATTTCCTAAAGATGTTGATTTTGTTCAAGATGGTTTAAATGGTTATAATTTGATAAATGAATGTCCAAATATAAGTATTACTTTAGAAGATGTTTATAAAGGACATGAAAAATATGTTACAAATACCAAAAGTTATAATATTTATTATGTTATTGAAGGACAAGGAACATTTAAAATTAAAAATGATTTTTATGAAGTAGTTAAAGGTGATTTTATAGAAATACCACCAAATACACCATTTGTATTTAAAGGAAAAATGAAATTATTATTAATAATGAATCCTCCATATGATATAAAATATGATTTAGCTGGAAAAGAAAATGACATTTATTAAAAAAATTATCTCAATTTGTGAGAGATAATTTTTTTATTCAATATAATATGTTTGATTTTTACTTGTAGGTTTATTAGGATAAGTCATTTTAACAAGACCATTTTGTATAGCTGGATCCAAATAATTTTGTCTAAATGATAGTCTTGATTTTAATCCTAATTCTTTCATAAGTTCACTAGCTGACATTGCTGGCTTATCTTTCATAACATCTAATAATTTATTTACATAAATACTAATATGATTTGTTTCATTTTTAGTACTTTCAATTAAATGATTTAAAACTTCATCTATCATTTTTAACATAAATTCTACAAATTCAGTAGAATTTCCTTTTTTATTACAATTATTAATGGCATTATAATATTCATTTTGATATTCTTTAATTTGTGATTCAATTGGAACATAAGCAAAAATATCTTCCCATTTTGATAGTAGAATATTTTGCCATAATCTTACTGTACGGCCATTTCCATCTGAAAAAGGATGAATAAAAACAAATTCATAATGAAAAATAGAAGATAAAATTAAGGGATGAATTTTATTTTTATTTTCTTTTAGCCAGTTAAATAATTCTGTCATTAAAGTGTTTATCATTTCTGGTTTAGGACATACATGAATACATACATCACCATTAAATACGCCTTCATTACCTTTTCTAAATTCTCCGGCATCATCTACAGTTAAAAATGTCATTATACTATGAATTTTTTTTAAATCTTTAATAGAATAGGGATCTATTTCTGACATCATTTCGTATGCTTTATAGGCATTTTTAACTTCTTGAATTTCTTTTTGATCACCTATAACTGATTTACCATCTATAATATCCTTAACTTCTTTAAAAGATAAGGAATTGGCTTCAATAGCCAGTGAAGAATGAATTGAATGTATTCGATTATTTCTTCTTAAAATTGGCATCTTATTTAAATCTTTATAATTTTCTAGTTTTCCTATTTTTTTCATAATAGAAGAAACTAAATCTAACATAGTATTTGTTATTTCAAATGGTGGTACGTATTTACTCATTAAAATCACCTTAATTCTAATATAAATATTATACTATATTAGTAATTATCAGTCAATTATCTTGTATGTTATTCTATATGTTATCTTGTATGTTAATTAATCTTCTTTTTTATTAACTTCCATAATAACTGGTAATATAATTGGTCTTCTTCCTGTAAGTTCATTAATATATGGCAGTAATTCTAGAATAATTTGATTTTTTAAATCAGTATAATTATATAATGAAGTTTTTAAGAAATTATTTACAATTTCACTTATTTTATGTTCTATTTTATTCATTAATTCTTGATTTTCATTAACAAGTACAAAGCCTCTAGCAGTAACATTTGGTTTGATTAATAGTTTTCTTGTTAAAGTATTAATATTTAAAATAGTTATTAAGATACCATCTTGACTCATTAATTTGCGATCTTTAATAACGACACTGCCAACATCGCCAACACGAGAACCATCAACATAAACATCTCCTGCTTGAATAGTGCCACCTCTAAATACTTTATCATCTTTAAGTAATATTTCATCACCATTACTACAGATAAAAGTATTTTCTTCTGGAATATCACAAAGTTTAGCAATATTAGCATGTTGTTGTAGCATTCTAAATTCACCATGCATTGGCATAAAATATTTAGGTTTAATTATTCTAAGCATCCATTTAAGTTCTTCTAATTTAGCATGTCCTGAGGTATGAATATCACTAAATTCTGAATTAGTAAATACTTTAACACCCTTTAAATATATTTTATTAATAATTCTATTTATTGATTCAGCATTACCTGGAATAGGACTAGATGAGAATATAACTAAATCATCTGGTAAAAGTGATATTTGTTTATGAGTACCATTAGCAATACGGGATAGAGCAGCGAGTGGTTCTCCTTGACTTCCGGTACATAAAATACATAATTCACTTCTTTTTAGAGATTTAGCATTATTACTATCGACAAAGATAGATTTATCAGTAATAAGGCCATTATTTAAAGCAAGATCAATTGATGTTTCCATACTTCTACCAAAAACAATTATTTTCCTGTTATATTTTTTACAAGTTTCGACAATATGTTTTACTCTAAATATATTAGATGCAAATGTGGCAATAATAACACGTCCTACGTGTCTACCAATAATATCATTTAAAGTTTCATCAACAACTGATTCACTATTAGAAAAACCAGTCGATAGAGCATTAGTAGAATCACTTAGTAAAAGAGTAACACCTTTTTGACCAAGATCGGCCATTTTATGAATATCAGCCATTGGACCAATTGGGGTTAAGTCAAATTTAAAGTCTCCTGTTTCAAATATTACGCCATTGGGAGTATGTACAACGATGGCAAAAGAATCAGGAATAGAGTGAGTAGTGTTAACAAATTCTAATTCAAAATTCTTAAAATTTACTTTTAAATCTCTAGTAATAACTTCAATATTTTTATAATTTATTTCTCTTTCTTCTAATTTCTTTTCAATTAAATCTTTAGCAATTTTGGGAGCATAAATAACAGGTATATGTACTTGATTTAATAAAAAAGGAATACCGCCAATATGATCTTCATGACCATGAGTAATAAATAAGGCTTTAATCTTTTTTTCATTTTGTTTTAAATAAGTAATATCTTGGATAACATAATCAACACCAAGTAGTCCAACTTCGGGAAACATAACTCCAGCATCGATAATAATAATTTCATCTTCATGAGTGATAACATACATATTTTTACCAACTTCACCAAGACCACCTAAAGCAACAATACTTGTTGCACTTTTTTCTTTCATAAATAATCACATTCCTTTAAATAAAAAAGTTTTTTTACTGTTAATAATTATACACTAAAATCATTTTTTTGTCTAGTATACTACTAGAATTTTGCTGATAAATAGTTATATCAAAATAGTAAATATTTTGGTATATAAAATTATTAACAAAAAAA
>CANRGA010000041.1 GCA_947630055.1 uncultured Bacilli bacterium | reverse complement strand
GTTAATTAACTTGTATAAATACAAGTTTTTATTTATAATTAAAATTGGTGATAGTATATGGACTTAAAATATGTTTCAAAAAATGTGGATGATACTTTAACTTTAGCTGAGAATATTGAAAGTGAAAAATTTCCTAATATGGTTATTTGTTTAGAAGGTGAACTTGGCAGTGGTAAAACAGTTTTCGTAAAAGGTTTTGCTAAAGCTCTAGGACTTGAAGAAAATATTACTAGTCCAACGTTTACCATAATAAAAGAATATCCAAATGGTGAACTTCCTTTATATCATATGGATGTTTATCGTTTAGATGAAGTAGAAGAAGATATTGGTATTAAAGACTATTATAAAAAAGGTGGTGTTACCATTATTGAATGGGCTGATTTAATTCAGAAGGATCTTCCAGAAGAAAGATTAGAAATAACATTCAAAATAATTGATGAAAATACCAGAGTTTTAGTATTTAACCCAATTGGTAAAATATATGAAGACTTATGTGAGTCAGTATTGTAGGTGATAAAGATGAATTTGTTTATAGATACACATTTAAATGATGTAGTAATTATATTAGAAGAAAATGGTAAAATAAAAAGAGAAAAAATTTTAAAAGATGTTCCTGAAAATAGTAAAGTTATAATGCCTACGATTAAAAAAGTGTTAGGAAAGGAAACAATTGAATCTATAATTGTCGTAAATGGGCCTGGTTCATTTACTGGTGTTAGACTTGGTGTAACAATTGCTAAAACATTTGCTTATACTATGAAAAAACCTATTAGGACAGTTACTTCTTTAGAATGTTTAGCTGTATCAACAGAAGAAACAGAAAAAATAGTTGCATTTAGTGATAAAAACGGATATTATATTGGCATATTCGATAGTGAATATAATTTAGTCGGTAATTATGAATACTTATCTAATTCTGAATTTGAAGAATATAGTAAAAACTATAATGTTTTAACAGATATTAAATTGGATTACAATAAAATTATAGATTTAGCTCTTACTAAAAAAGAACTTAATCCTCATGAAGTAAATCCAATTTATGTTAAAAAAATAGATGTAGAAAAAAATGATAAGAAAAGGTAATTTAAAAGATTTAGCACAAATTAATGCATTAGGAATGAATTTAATTCCTAATTTTATTACTACTTATGATATTAAAGGTTATTTAACTAATAATAAATACATTATATTAGTTAATGATGATAATAATATTAATGCTTTTTTAATAGTTTTAAAAAATATTGATGCTTATGAGCTAGAATTTATTTATGTAGATGAAGATAGCCGAAAACAAGGTATAGCTACTAAACTTCTTAACTATTTAGAAGATAATTATTTAAATAAAAATGATGTAATCTTATTAGAAGTAGCTATTAATAATGATAATGCAATAAATTTATATAAAAAATTTGATTATAAGATAATAAATATACGGCAAAAATATTATAAAAATATTGATGCTTATGTAATGAAAAAGGTGAAAAAATGAAAGATGTTTATATTTTAAGTGTAGAAACTTCTTGTGATGAAACAAGTATTGCCATTGTTAAAAATGGTACAGAAGTAGTAGCGCTTACTATTTTAACCCAAATGGATACACATGCTAATTTTGGCGGTGTTGTACCAGAGATAGCATCAAGAATGCATACAGAAAATATTACAATGGTTTTAGAAGAGACTTTAAATAAGGCTCATATGAAAGTAGAAGATGTAGATGCCATTGCTGTTACATATTGTCCAGGTTTATTAGGATCACTACTTGTAGGTGTTGAATTTGCCAAAGTGCTATCTTATGTTTATAAAAAGCCTTTAATTAAAGTTAATCATTTAATCGGGCATATTTATGCTAATAAAATTGATAATAAAATGGAATTTCCAGTTCTTGCTCTTGTAATAAGTGGAGGTCATACTGAGCTTATTAAAATGACTGGTGATTATGAATTTGAAAAATTAGGAGAAACTGAAGATGATGCCATTGGTGAGGCTTTTGATAAAGTTGCTAGAGTAATTGGTCTTCCTTATCCAGGGGGTCCTAATATTGAGAAATTAGCAAGAGATGGTCATGATACATATAAACTTCCTAAACCAGTAATGGACGATACTTATAATTTTAGTTATAGTGGACTTAAAAGTAGTGTTATTAACTTAGTTAATAATGAACGTCAACGTGGAAATGAAATTAGAAAAGAAGATCTAGCATGTTCTTTTCAAACAACTGCAGTAGAAGAATTAACAAGAAAACTAGAACTTGCTTTAAAGAATACTGACATTAAAAATGTTATAATTGCTGGTGGTGTATCTGCCAATAAATATTTAAGAGGTCAAATTCAAGAATTATGTGATAAATATGATGCTAAGTTAAATTTGCCAGAATTTATTTATTGTACTGATAATGCTGCTATGATTGGTGCAGCAGCTTATCCATTATATTTAAAGAGAGATTTTGCCGATTTAGAATTAAATGCCAAATCAACTTCATCTATTTGTTAGTATTGGAAACAATTGTTACCAATGCTTTTTTTAGCATAAAACATAGTGTATCATTTTACAAAAGAACAAAAGTATGGTATAATTATTACGTTACTTGGGGTAGTTTGGTTTCGACATGTAAAAACTAGAAATGATTGCAAGTGGTAGGCATACCTTAAATGCACAAAAAAATAAATAACGAAACTAATTATAGTTTTGCGACTCCTCAATACGCTTAGGATAGCGTAGGAGTTATCTTATATTAACTTTTCTTATAGAGTTGTATAAGGTTCATCAAATATAAGATATATTATTTTATTTGATTAATGTAAAATAACGAATACTTAATTAATCTTGTTATATAGAAAATGGGTTGGAGTTGTCTATATAATAAAATAAATTCCAACTAAACTTGTAGATATTGTTTAATAGATTACATTGGACACGGGTTCAACTCCCGTCTACTCCACCATTAATGTTAATAAAGTTTGATGAAAGTCAAACTTTTTATATACTATAAATTTTTATTTTTAAGGGTTGTAATTATTTGATAGTAAATGATACAATAAATTAAAGGAAGTGCAAAAATGGATAGTAAGTTAAAATTAAATAAAATTAGTACTAAAATTGAGAACTTTGATGGTTACATAACAAGTATTGGTGATATATTTGGTAAATTAAAAAATATAACTATTAAAGGACAAATAACTAATATTAAAAAATTAGAATTTGATAAATATATTTTTGCTTTTGTAACTGTAAAAGATGATAATAGTAAAATAGTATGTTTACTTACAGGTATTAGAGATGATATGAAATTTTTATTAAAAGATATGAATGTTAATGATAATTATTTATTACAAGGTAGTGTTTCTATCTTAAATGAAGAAAATGATGCTTTTAATGACTTTCCAATAAAAGAATATATTATTGATAATAAATTATTTTGTGTTAGGGCACTAGAAAGAGTTAAATAATTATGAATAACGATGAATATATTACAAAAATTGCTGATATTATGAGTGATATCAAAGCTATAAATTTAGAAGTAACAATTACAGATATAAAAAAATTTGAATTTAAAAATGGTACTATTGTAGCTTTAGATTTAAAAGATGCAAGTGATTCTTTATTAGGATTTTTAATTGTTAATAGAGATGATAATAACAATTTAAAAATAATTGAAGATTTAGAAGTTAATAAATTATATAAAGCACAAGGAAATGTATTTATAATAACTAATAATATATATGAAGAATTAAATAATGATGAAAAAGAAATATTTAATAAATTAAATATTAACATTGATGATAAAATATTAGCAATAAGGAAAATAGAAGAAATATAAATTATAAAGGAATCAATATTTATGGAAAAGAAACAAAGTAAAGAAATATTAGAAAATGAATTAAATTATAACGATTTTAATTTAGATTTTGATAAAAAAGAAAAAAATTTAATTTGTTTAACAACTCCTAACATTCAAAAAATTGAGACTATGCTTAGATATAATCCTGATTATCCTGAATTTTTTGATTATAACCTATTAAAAGATAATAATTATATTAAAGATGCTATTGAAAAAACTAAAATAGAAAAACAAAATAATGAAAAAAGTAAAAAAGATGAGTTTAAATATCCATCATTTTATTATATAAAAGCCTTAGAAGAATATCGTAATAAGAAAGGCATATATCCATATTATATAAAGGCCATTTTAAGAAAAATTAATTCCGAAAATAGTACTCGAGCGTCTAAAAAAGATATAAATAAAATTGCTAGCGCAATCGCAGATGATATTAAATATAATAATTTAATAGATTATATAAAAAAGCCAGATAAATATGATTATAATGTAATTGAATATATTTGTATGAAAGGGAGTAAACGATACTTATCATTAGCTACTAAATTTTGCCATTATATGAGTTTTATTCTTTTCTTTGGCACAAATTATGCTGATACATATTCTATTTATGATAGTGTTGTTAATGATAATCTTAATTCTTATGCTAGTCATTTAAAAATTGAATCCAATTATAATTCACAAGAATTAAAAAATTTGCAAAAAAAGGAATGGAAAGAAATAAAAAATTCTTATATTAAATACCAAGAGACTATAAATAAAATAATAACTAAAGCTAATATTAGTAGAAATGGCTTTGATCATCTTGTTTGGTATAGTAATAAAAATAATTAACGATTAGAGATGAATAATAATGAGGCAGTTACAATTTGATACATATACCGGTAATATTATTGAAGCTAAGTTAGATTATTGGCAAGATATTGAAGATATTCCTATACTAATTAGAAATTTTATTTATGAAAAAACTACTAATTATATTTTAAGAGATGAAGATAATAATAAAAATTATTGTCCTATATGCACTCATGAAATAGATGAATATGGTTTTTGTCAAAATTGTCAAAAGTTTTGTAATATTGCTGATGATGCTGAAGTTAAAATTTTTGATATAGATAAAATTAAAAATTATGCTTTTTTTAATACTTATTATATTTTTGATGTAGTTAATAATGAAGTTATATTATATGTAATAGATGAATGTGTTTATTATGATCATCCTAATTTAGCAAGTCCTTATAGAATAATGGAAACTAAAATTGAACATGCTTATCATATTTTTAATAACAAAATAATTGATTTAAAGGGAAATATTACTTATTATTATAAAAATATTGATAAGCAAAATAAGAAAGATGATGAAAATTATAACTATAGAATAGATAATTACTTAAATAATTATGATGGTGGTACCCTATATACTGATAATCTAGATTTATTAAAAGATACAATTTATCGTTATACTAATATTTGGGAAGCTAAAGATTACTTAAAAGACAAATATCTTTTTGCTTCTGATTTAACATATATTCCTCTTCATTTTTCTTGCTTTGAATATTTAATCAAAGATAAATTTTATTCTCTAGCCTTTGATAATCCTCATTTATTAAAATATGATAATGAAGCTAGAATGCTTTTAAATCCCAATGGCGAGTATTTAGACTTTATGCTTAATAATAACTTTAATTTTTATCAATATAAAGCTTTCCAACTATGTAAAATAAAAGATATGCGTATTATAAATTTTATTGAAAGAAATTTGTATATTGTGGAAAAAATATTAGAAATAAAAAAAATAGATATAGTTAAATTATATTATTATTTAAAAAATCAAAGTGTCAATATAGTAGAATATCGGGATTATTTAAAATTAGCTAAAGATCTTGGCTATAATTTAAAAGAAAAAAATGTTATATTTCCTAAAAGATTAATGGAAGAACATAATAGATTATTTGAAAAGAAATATATCATTATTGATAAAAGTTATGATGATAAAATTAAAGAAGTAAGTTCTAAATTAATTAAAAATAAATACGAAGATAAAAATTATGTAATATATCCAGCATCATCAGTAAAAGAAATGCTAGAGGAAGGTAAAAATCAAAATAATTGTTTAAGAACTTATATTGAAGATTATAGTAATGGTAATACAGAAATATATTTTATGCGCAAAAAAAGTAATTTAAATAAATCTTTTGTTACTATTGAAGTTAAAGATAAAAAGTTAATTCAAGCAAGACTTAAAAATAATTTAGATCCAAATGAGAAAATTATGAAAATAATAAATAAATGGTTGAGGAATTAGGTATATTAAATATTATCTAATTATTTACTTGTTAAAACCATTTAGATATAATGTCTATAAGAAAATATAAGGAGAGATACTATGCAAAACCAAAAGAGAAATATAAGAGTTTATCATCCTAAGTGGAGTGATGATGGTAAAGAATGTAATTTTATTCCTAGTAAAATGAAAAAATTAATTATAGGTACGATGCCTCCTAAAAAACTATGTGTAAATAAAAAGGTATAAAGATTGATGATAATCATAAAAATCAAAATGTTGATTTTTTCTATGGTTCTTCAAAAAATAAATTATGGAAAATGTTAAGTAATATTTCTAAAAATAAAGATTATGTTAAAATAAAAGATAATTATAAAGAATATTTAGTTGATATAAGAAAAAAATTTGCGAAAGAATATCATATAGGCTTTGCCGATGTTATTGAAAGTTGTATTCATAATAATAATTCATCAAAAGATTCAGATTTATTAAGTATTAAACCTAATAAAACATTATTAGAAATATTAAAAAAATATCCACAAGTTGAAATTTTTTGTACTAGCAAAAATACTTTAAATCTTTTGAAAATATATTTTGTTGAAAAAATAAAAGCAAAAGAAAAAGATGTTTATGAAGTTAAATTTAGAGGAATTAATAACTATTTTAAAATATATACAATGATTTCAGCAAGTGGAATTGCTAAAAAAAATAATGAATATAATGATAAATTGAAAGAATTGTTAATAGATAATAAATAAAGGAGAATAGTTATGGAATATGAAAAATTAATTAGAGAAAGATTTTCTACTAGAAAATTTAAAGATGATAAGGTTAGTGATGAATTAATTATTAAAATATTAGAGGCAGGTAATGTTGCCCCAACAGCGAAAAATTATCAACCGCAAAAGATATATGTAGTTAAATCTAGTGATGGTATTGAAAAAATAGATAAGGTAACTAAATGTAGATATAATGCGCCTGTTGTTTTAATTGTGGCCAGTGATAAAAATGTTGCGTGGTCAAATGGTAGTTATTCAACTTTTGAAATGGATGCTACTATTGTCGCAACTCATATGATGTTAGAAGCAACTAATTTAGGTGTAGATAATATTTGGATTGAATTATTTGATAAAAATATGTTAAAAGAAGAATTTGATATACCAGATAATATTGAACCAATATGTCTAATGCCAATAGGTTATAAAACAGATGACTACATACCATCACCACTTCATAGTATAAGAAAGGATTTAAAAGAAATAGTCGAATATAAATAAAAGTGATTACCCCAAAAGTAATCACTTAATTTTTATTAAACAAAGTTATTTTATCATTTTTATCAATTGTAAGTAGAGTAATATTATCAAGTTTTAATTTCTTTTCTTTCAAATATTTATTAAACCAACTAATTGTTTTCTTGGCTTTTTTTAGTTCGCCTTCATTAAGTTCACCATCAACAACAATTTGATAATTTAATGTTTGTTTTTTACTATTTTTTTGAATATTATTTTTTAAATCATTACCGGTAATTGGTTGATTTTTTCCTTTTAATAAAATAGATATATCACCAGATGGTTCTAAAACTGCGCAATCAAGTTCATTAATATCAAAACATCCTTTAAGTCGGCAATTTTCAAGTAATTTTGCCACACTTAATTTAGCATTTTCTAAATTATCATAATTAAAATTGTCATTTTCAAATAATACTAAAGGCTCACCATCAACAATTTCTTCCACAGCATGACTATGATAAGATATTAAAGATGTAACATAACCTATAATACCAAAAACTAAAAGGGCAATAATGCCATCATAAAGTGGCGTATCAATGCTTATGATGGAATCAGCAGCAATTGAACCAATCGTTATACTTAAAACATAATCATATAAAGTTAAATTTTTAATTTGTTTTTTACCAAGTATTTTAACTATTAAAAAAAGTAGAGTAAACATAATTAAAGATCTTATTAATATTTTCATACTTATCACCTATTTTTAATATGGTTATTTTTTGCTAATATATTACTATAAAAATTTTTAAATTTATTTTATAATAAATATAGGAAGTGAAATGATGAGAGAATTAAAATTAAAAAAATGTTTAGAATGTAATACTTTAGTTAAAGTAATGAATAATAGTGAAAAACTTATTTGTTGTGGTAAAGAAATGGTAGATATAAAAGCTAATTCAACTGATGCAGCTTTTGAAAAACATGTTCCAACTTATGAGATAAATAATAATAATATAGAAGTAACAGTTAATCATGTTATGGAAAGTGATCATTATATTGAATGGATAGCCTTTGTTACTGATAATAGGGAAGAATTTGTTTATTTAGAACCCGGAATAGATGCAAAAGCAGAATTTAAATATAATAAGGGAATCTTATATGCATATTGCAATAAACATGGTTTATGGATGCAAGAAGTAAAATAACGATTATTTGACAGAATTACATATTAAAAATATAATAATAATTGAAAGTAATTTGTAGGTGATATATAATGAGTAAAGTATATGATATGGTATATAATTTTAAAAGAAAGTATCCTGGTGGCTTAGTTTTTCGGATAAAACAACATGCTCAAGTTGTTGAAGACTATATTAATCCTGGAGAAGAAGTAAAGTATGCTTTCTGTGCCCAAAAAAATGAAAAAATGAGTGAAATATTTAATTCATATGTTATATGTCTTACTAATAAAAGAATATTACTCGGACATAAAAGAATGGTATGGGGTAGTTTCTTATCTACTATTACACCAGATTTATATAATGATATGCAAGTTTATCATGGTTTATTTTGGGGTAAGATAACTATTGATACTGTTAAAGAAACTGTCGTTCTTACTAATATATCTAATAAAGCTTTAGATGAAATAGAAACTACTATTTCAGAATTTATGCTAGAAGCAAAGAAGAAGTATCAAAATGAAGAAGAAAGAAACTAAATTAATAATCTTTATTAGTATTTTAATTTTATTATTTTCTTTCTTCCTTTTTTTAATTTTTAAACCATATAATTATGAGAAAGAATACAAAATAGATAAATTTACTATTAAAGAAAATTATAATACAAAAACAAAAGAGTATACTTTTTTAATTCAAGATAAGAATCTAACTTATCCCTTTTTAATAAGTCATAAATATTTAAATAAAAGAGTTTTAATAAAAGATATTAAAGTTTTATCTGATAAAAATAAAGATGAAACATGTATTTTACCTATTTCTTCTAAATTAGATTTTTATCCATTATGTAGTAAAGACAGTGTTATATATACTTATAATTTAGCTAATATTAAAATAAAAGACTTTAAATATCCTAAACAAGATGATTACAATAAAACTTATCAAAAAATAACTATTCATAATTATCAAGATAATTCTTATCTTTTATATAACTATAAAGGTTTTTATTTAATCAATCAAAAAGATAATAAAAATATATCATTATTTAATAAAGATGTTTATACTATTGATTTATTATATCAAATAAAAAATTATTTAATTATCCCTGATTATAATGAAGATTATTATTTTCATAAATTCTATGTTATTAATATATTAAATGGTAAAAAAAGAGAAATAGAATTTGAATTTGGTATCTCTTATGATAGTATTTATTTAGGAGATTACAAAAACAAAATATACTTATTAGATAAAAAGGAAGAAAAAGAATATAGAATAGATTTAAATAAATTAAAAATTGAAGAGGTAGATTATCAAATATTAGAAAATAATAAAATGGTTAATAAAGATTTTAAAGATATTATTAATCATAAATTAAATTTCTTAAGTATAGATGAATGGCAATATCAATTAAAAGATAATAATTTATATTGGCTTGTTAATAAACAAAATATTAAAATAAGTAATAAAAATGTTAGTAAAATAATTAAAAATGATAAAGATACTATTTATTACTTAGTTGGGGATGAATTATATTTGTACAATAATTATTTAGGAGAAGTTCTACTTTTAAGTAATTTTGAATGGGAATTTAATAACAATAATATGATCTATCTAGATAAATAACACAATTTTATATTTAACATACTTTATATTAGAGGTGTGTTAAATGTTTGAAAGTTATCGTATGCAAAAAGGGGAAAATTTAAGAGATGTAGCAGAAAAATTTCATACTACAGTTAAAACTTTACAAGATATTAATAATTTATATTGTATAGATAATTTAAGAGAAGATATAGAATTAATTGTACCAACTAACGCTAAAGACTATTTTAATTATTATGTAGTTGAATCAGGTGATAGTTTGTATGCTATTGCGAGAAAATATAATATTAATCCAGAACTTTTAGCAAGTATGAATGGTCTTAATATGGAAGATTATATTTATCCTAATCAACAATTATTAATACCAAAAAATGGTTATTCTTATTATATTACTGCTGAAGGTGATACTATAGATGAAGTTATTAAAGTATTTAAAAGTAATGAAGAAAAATTTTTAAAAGAAAATCCAACTATCTATCTAATGGCTGGTCAATTACTTGTTAATAAAAAATAAAATGCTAACAAAAATGTTAGTATTTTTTTTGAAATAATATTGACTCTCGGGGGGGGTATTATATAATAATCTTATAAAATAAAGTGCAATGATACGACATATAAAGAGAGGATAAG
>CANRGA010000040.1 GCA_947630055.1 uncultured Bacilli bacterium | reverse complement strand
TGGAGCAGGTGATGGGAATCGAACCCACGTTAATAGCTTGGAAGGCTATAGTTCTACCATTAAACTACACCTGCGTATATTGCCTTCCTATGGCATCACAAATAAATAATAGCAAAAATTTGCGATATTTGCAACTAAATTTGCTATAAAACCATAAAATTGTTATAATTATTTTAGTAGAAAAATAAATTATAGAGGGAATACTTATGGAAAATAAAAGAAAAAGATTTGGAAACAGAAAAGATGCTTGGCGTTGTCATGATATAAATGGTTTAAGTCAAATATTGATAGATTTAAAACCTAAGCGTTCTTTAGGAGAATTATACATAAATCAAAAAGTTGATGTTACTAATTTAGTAAAATATATGAGTGTTTTAAAAACTAAAGATGAAAAAATAACTTATTTTCATGTCTTTGCTACTGCTATAGGCAAAGTATTTTATAATAGACCACTTCTAAATAGATTTATTGCTAATAGACATGTTTATGAACATAAAGATGTAACTTTATCATTTGTTATGAAAGCAGATTTTAATGATAAATCAGAAGAAGTAATGGTTATTTTACCGATATTAGAAGATGATACAATTTTTACAGTTAGTAAAAAAGTTAGAGCAAAGGTTGAAAGCATTAGAAATCATCAAGATACTAAAGAAGGTGCTAATTCAGCAATTCAAGTATTAGGTAAACTTCCAAATATATTAAGAGTACCTATAGTGGGTTTATTTAAATGGTGTGATAGAAAGGGAATTTTACCAGCATTTTTAGTTAAAGATAATATTTATTATAGTAGTATAATTGTTTCTGATTTAGGTAATTTAAAGTGTAATGGTATATATCATAATGTTACTGATTTTGGCACTTGTTCAGGACTTATTACTATGGGTGAAATAAAAGAAGAAATAATTGATGGTAAAAAGAAATGCTATTGTGAATTTGGTATTACAATGGATGAGCGAATAGCAGATGGTTTTTACTTTATTAAATCAATTCAATTAATTGAATATATTTTAAATAATCCTTATCTTTTAGAAGAAAAAGCAAGTAAAAAAGTAGAAATGAGTAGCAGTAATGAAAAAGAAAAAAGATAGTTATTTTGGCTATAAATTAACTACTAGCTTTTTAAGATTTGCAGGATCTATTTGGTTTAATACGAAAGTTATCGGTAAAGAAAATATTCCAATAGAAGGAAGATGCATTTTAGCAGGTAATCACTTAAGTTATGTAGATGCATATTTTTTGTTTAAAGCCACCAAAAGACCAATTCATTTTTTAGGTAAAATAGAACTTTTTCAAGGGTCTTTTAAATGGTTTTTCCAAATGATGCATTTAATACCAGTCGATAGAAGTAAGAAAAATCCTGAAGCAATAGAAAAAGCTACTGAATTATTAAAAGATGAAAAAGTAATTGGGATATTTCCAGAAGGAACTTTTCATAAAGAAACTCTTTTGCTTCCTTTTAAACCAGGTGCGATTCATTTAGCCGAAGTAACTAATGCTCCCATAATTCCATTTGCTATAAAAAGTAATTTTAAATTTCGTTCGAAGTCTACCATTACTTTTGGTGCGCCCATATATGTAGATAAAGTTAATGCTCAAAATAAAGTAGAATATTTAGAAAATACCATTAAAAAAATGTTAGAGTGAACTAACATCTTTTTTTTAATCCATAAAACTTTTAACTATCTCCGCATCATCAAAATGATGTTTAGTATGGCCAATTATTTGATAATCTTCATGACCTTTACCTAATATAAGTAAAATATCTTCTTTATCTAACATATTTATTCCTTTAGTAATAGCTTCTTTTCTATCATAGATAATTTCATAATTAGTACTATGATTATTTTTAACAATATCATTCATAATTTTAATTGGATCTTCAGTTCTAGGATTATCATTAGTAAATATAACATAATCAGATAGAGTAGTAGCAATATTACCCATTATTGGCCTTTTTATCGGATCACGATCACCACCACAGCCAATAATCGTAATAATTTTATTTTTCTTTAAATCATTATATGCCTTAATTACTTTTTCGACCGCATCTGGGGTATGAGCATAATCAACTACGGCATAACCATTTTTAACTTTATAGGTTTCACATCTTCCTTTAGGTGGATAGATATATTTAGTATTATTTATAATATCTTCTATTTTAAAACCAATACTATTTAAGATAGATAGACAAGTTAAATAATTATAAATGTTAAAAATACTTGTTAAATTAGTAGTAACTTGATATTTTTTGCTTTGATAAGAAAATTCTAAATCAGTATGATCAGGTAGAATAGTATAGTTTTCTATTTTATAGTCACCTTTTAAACCATAAGTTTGATAATTTTTAAAAGTTTTAAATTTTTCCGAAGATTTATCATCGCTATTTAAAAGCATTGTTGCATCATCTTGTAAATAATTTAATATTTTTAATTTTTCGTTTAAATAATTTTCCATTGTTTTATGATAATCTAGATGGTCTTCCGTAAGATTAGTAAAAGCCCCAGCTACAAATTTAAGACCAGCAATCCGCTCAAAAGATAGAGCATGACTTGATACTTCCATAACTAAATATTCAACATTTTTATGTGCGGCTTCCATTAATATTTTATATAAATTTAAAATATCCGGAGTAGTATTATTAACAGGAATAAATTCATCTTGATGATAATACCCAATTGTACCTAAATAAGCTGCATTCTTACCTAATTTATTTAGCATTTGGTAAGTAAGATAACAACTAGTGGTTTTACCATTAGTGCCAGTAATGCCAATTATTTTTAGCTTATTTACTTCTTTACTATAATCACTTACTAAATGACTCTTTAAATAATCTTCGCTACTATCTACTTTTTCATAAGGCACACTTAAATGTAAATCTTTTTCCCCAACTATTTTACTAGCGCCATTTTTTATCGCATCATCAACAAAATCATGGCCATCAACAGTATGGCCTTTAATAGCTACGAATATTTGCCCTTTTTGAACTAATTTTGAATTTGTTTCATATTTTAACATATTAATCACTTCCTATATAATTATATTAAATAATCTATCTAAATTATATATTATTTTTGTCTTATTTGTCTAACCATTGTATTTACTTTTTCATAAGTTGTAAAGTTACTAGTACTTATTTGATAATATTCTAGTAAATCACTAATTGAATGGCCATTCAATAATTCTCTAATTTTAATTAAATTATTATTATCTTCTAGAATTTTAACTAATAAATTATAAGCGTATAAAAAACCAAGGCCATAACTTTCTCTTAAAGACTTATCATATTCTATATATCTTTTATAATTAAATTCATTTTTTAACCAAGGGTAGGTTTGTTCTAACTTTTGTCTATCTTTTAATGCTAGTGGATTAATTTGACTAATTTTATAAACTTTAATATATGTTTGAATAAGTTTATCTATTTCTTCTAAATGAGTATTATAATGCCAAGCAATAATTTCTAATCTAGTATTTATAATTTTATTTCTTATATCGCTAATTTCTTTTTCTTTTAGCAAATGGATAGTTATTAATTCTACTAAAATAGATAATATTTCTTCATAATAATGTTTTTTATCAACATAAGCGTTGTCATGAATATGTAAATGATAATGGGTAAATTCATGACATAAAGTAACTATACTTGATATATTATTTAAAGCGGGAGCATCTATTTTAAATATTTTATGATTATCTTCTTTTAAAACTAAACAAGTACTATTAAAAATACTTTTACTTTGATTTTCCACAATACTATTAAAAAAATTATTTAATTCATTTTTTATCTCTTCATTATTACCAAAGATATAAATAATAATTTCCCCAACTATATTTTTTATTTCCTTTTTAGATAATTTAATAAAGGAAGATTTAAAGTATTCTTTAGGATTAACATCAATTATGGTATTAATATAGTTTTGATATAAATCTTTAGCTAAAGTGTCTTGTAAATCAACATTTTTATGCATATAAACATTGTTGCGCCAATTATTATAATAGGCTAGAGATACATCCATTAAAGATTGTTCATATAAATTTGCCATAATAGTTTCTCCTTAATTAAAACATATATTAACATATAAAAACTATTTTGCAAGTATATTTTAAATAGAATAGAACTAAAATATATGTTATAATGTTTTGTAGGTGATTTTTATGGGTAAAATAATATTAACAGGAGATAGACCAACTGGTAGACTTCATTTAGGTCATTATGTTGGTTCACTTAAAAATAGAGTAAAGTTACAAAATAGCGGGGAATATGATGAAATATATTTAATGATTGCAGATGTTCAAGCTTTAACTGATAATTTTGCTAATCCAAAAAAGGTTAGAGATAATGTTATGGAATGTGTGTTATTTTATTTAGCTTGTGGAATTGATCCGGATAAAACCAACATTTTAATTCAATCAGAAGTGCCGGCATTAACAGAACTTACTTGTTATTATATGAATTTAGTAACAATTGCAAGACTTTATCGTAATCCAACAGTAAAATCTGAAGTTAATTTAAGAGGATTTGGGGAAAGCATTCCATCAGGATTTTTAAATTATCCAGTTAGTCAAGCAGCTGATATCACTGCATTTGATGCAACTACTGTACCTGTTGGTGAAGACCAAATGCCAATGATTGAGCAAACTAAAGAAATTGTTCATTCATTTAATCGTATTTATGGAGAAACTTTAGTTGATCCGGATATTTATTTGCCAGAAGAAGGATTTGCTAGAAGATTACCTGGTATTGATGGTAAAGCAAAAATGAGTAAATCATTGGATAATTGTATTTATCTTGATGCCACTGATGAAGAAATTAAGAAAAAAGTTATGCAAATGTATACAGATCCAAATCATGTTAGAGTAGAAGATCCTGGTAAAGTAGAAGGAAATGTCGTATTTACCTATTTAGATGTTTTTTGTAAAGATGAAGATTTTCAAAAATATTTACCAGAATATAAAAATCTAGATGAACTTAAAGCCCATTATCAAAAAGGTGGCTTAGGTGATGTTAAGATAAAAAAATTCTTAACTAATGTTTTATGTGATGTTATAAGACCAATTAGAGAGAAAAAACTTGAACTTATGAACAATTTAGATTATGTCTATGATGTAGTTAAAAAGGGAACTGCCAAGGCTAATGAAAAAGCTAATGCTACTTTAAGAAGAGCAAAAGCTAATATGGGAATAGATTATTTTGAAAGTGAAACCTTTTTAAAAGAAGTTAAAGAGAACATGCAAAAGAATTAACTTCTTTTTAATTAATAAAAAAATAAATTTTAATTTATTGAATTTTATTTTTGCTCATGTTTGGATTGAAATACTTTCTATTTTTTGGTATTCTATATAATAGATAAATATAAATAGAAGAGGTTGATTATGGCTAGTTTAGGTGAACACTTTAAAATTACTCCAGAAAATCTAGTTAGTGATAGTAAAATTGTCTTTAAAGGTGTAAACTATCGAATATCAATATTAAGTGAACGCTTAATACGTTTTGAGTACTCTTTAAATAATGAATTTTATGATGGAGCAACAGAAATAGTTCATAATCGTGTTTTTGATGTACCAAAGATAAAAGTAGAACAAGATAGTAAATATCTAGTTATTACAACTAAATATTTTATTTTACAATATGCAAAAGAGAAGCCATTTAAAGGTCCATCATTTGCGCCAGATTCTAATTTAAAGGTAAAATTAGTTAATACTGATAAATTATGGTATTATGGTCATCCTGAAGCTAGAAACTTTAAAGGTAGTGCTTTTAGTATTGAAGATTTTGGTAGTGAAACAAATCTTTCTAAAGGACTATATTCTACTGATGGTTTTGCTATGCTTGATGATAGTCATTCAATGCTAATTGATAATGATGGCTTTATGATACCTAATAATACCAAAAGATTAGATTTTTATCTTTTTGCTTATAGAAGAGATTTTGGCTTATGTTTAAAAGATTATTTTACTTTAACCGGATATCCACCAATGCTTCCTAGATATGCTTTAGGTATCTGGTGGTATCGTGATATGATATATAGTTTTGAAGATACTAAAAAGTTAATTCAAACATTTAATAAAAATAATGTGCCTATATCTGTTTTATTACTAGGAGAATTTTGGCATAAAAAAGATAAAAATAATTATAATTTACATAAGACAGGTTATACTTTTAATAAAGAATTATTTAATAATCCAAGAGAATTTACTAAATATATGCATGAAAGAGGAGTAAGAGTTGGCCTTAATTTAGATGGTACAGAAGGAATAACTTCTTTAGAAGATAATTATTATGCAATGTGTACTGATTTAAATTATCCAACTGATAAATTAATACCTTTTCATGTATTAGATAAAAACTTTATTGTTAGTTATTTTAATAGACTTATAAATCCTTTATATGAGCTTGGAATAGATTTCTTTTGGCTTGATAGTAAAGATGAAGTAGTAACAAGAGCACTTAATTATTATCATTTTAATGATTATAAAAAATTTCCAGAAAGAAGAGGAATGATATTTTCTCGTAATGGTGGTAAATCTGCTCATTTATATCCTGTTCATTATTCTGGAGAAACTAAAGTTGGTTGGGATATGCTTAAATATTTACCATATTTTAATTCAACCGCTAGTAATATTGGCCTTTCTTGGTGGAGTCATGATGTTGGTGGTTTTAAAGGCGGCATTGAAGATGGGGAACTTTATTTAAGACATGCTGAGCTTGCTACATTTAGTCCCATTTTTAGATTAAGTGCTAAAAGAGGTGTTTATTATAAAAGAGAACCATGGCGTTGGGATGTTAAAACTTATACTATAGTGAAAGATTATTGTAAATTAAGACAAAAATTAATACCTTATCTATATACAGAAAATTATAAATATCATAAAACATGTTTACCAGTAGTTCAACCTTTATATTATTATTATCCGGAACTTTTTGATGAACCAGACTATCGTAATGAATATTATTTTGGCACTGAGCTTTTAGTAGCACCAATAACAGAGCCTAAAGATACTATTATGAATAGAGCTATTGAAAAAGTATTTTTACCTAAAGGGTTATGGTATAACTTTACTACTGGTAAAAAATTTGCTGGTAATAAAAGATATACTTTATTCTTTAAAGATGAAGATTATCCAGTTTATGCTAAAGCTGGTTCAATAATTCCGATTGCTAAATTAGATGAAAATATTAATAATACTAATCCACCTAAAGGAATGGAAATAGATATTTTCCCTGGTAGTAGTAATGTTTATCGGTTATATGAAGATGATGGTTTATCTTCTTTATATGAAGAGGGTTATTATATAATTACAGCGATTGATTTTAATTATGCTAAAGATAATTATAATTTATCTATTCATCCAGTTGAAGGTAAAACTGGTATTATTCCTGATGAAAGAGATTATTTTATTAGATTTAGAAATACTAGGGAACCAGAAAAAATTTCAGTTAGTATAAATAATAATCCAATAAGTAATTATATTTCTTATATTGATGATAATGATTTTATTATTGAAATAAATGGCGTTGATACTAAAAAACAATTAGATGTTAGTTGTATGGGTAAAGATATAGAAGTAGATGCAGCAAGAATTATTAATGAAGATATTAATGAAATAATTAGTGATTTACAAATAGAAACTTTAGTTAAGGAAAGAGTAGGGGCAATTATTTTTGGTAATATGAGTAAAAGTAAGAAGAGAATTGCCATCAGAAAATTAAAAAATACTGGTTTAGATCCATTATTTATTAAAATGTTTTTAAAATTGCTTGAATATGTTGAGTAATTTTAATATAATAATTAAAGAAAAACGAAGGAAAAAAGAGTAGTAATAATAAGAATTTATAAAGAGAGTTAGTGGAAGGTGTAAACTAATTAAATAATTATTATGAACTTGCTTTTGGATAGTTTATGGGTAGTTCTAATAAAGACTAAAAGAAAAAATAAAGGTGGTACCGTGGGATTATTCTCACCCTTTGGTACTATCTTTTTTTATATTTTGGAGGTGTCTATGAGTAGAATAGAAGCTGGTTTAATATTATTTGGTATATTATTTATAGTTATCTTTTTAGTAGACTATTTATGTATTAAACTGCGTTATTTAAGAAAATTAAATGGTAAAAAGAAAAGTAAAAGAGTTAAAAAGAATAATGAGTTAATGGAACTTTCTTATTTGATAGGTAAATTTAAATTAGATAAAGATAAATTGCCAATAGAAGTATTATTACCTGTGATATCAGCAATTAATGCTTTTATTATATCTTTAGTAGCAGTAGTAGTAATTGCTACTAATACATATATAATATTACAATTCTTAATTGGTTTTATTTTACTCATCGCTCTTATTTATGCTTTATATGAATTATTAGGAAGATTTTTAGAAAGAAGAGGTTATACAAAATGATAAATAAAAGTTATGAAAAAAAATGGCAAGATATTTGGAAGAAGGAAGAAGTATTTAAAGCCGTTAACAATAGTGATAAAGAAAAATACTATGTTTTAGTAGAATTCCCTTATCCATCTGGAACAGGTCTACATGTTGGGCACGTTAGAAGTTATTCTGCTCTAGATGCGATGGCGAGAATGAAAAGAATGCAAGGATATAATGTTTTATTTCCAATGGGTTGGGATGCTTTTGGAGCGCCAGCTGAACAATATGCAATAAAAAATCATATCTATCCAGCTGATGCAGTTCGAGAAAATATTAAAACATTTAAAAGTCAAATAGAAGAATTAGGTATATCTTTTGATTGGAGTAGAGAATTTTCGACAACTGATCCCGAGTATTATAAATGGACCCAATGGCAATTTCTAGAGTTTTATAAAAAAGGTATGGCTTATAAAGCCGAAAAAGAAATCAATTGGTGTCCTAAATGTAAAACAGGGTTATCTAACGAAGATGCTGCCGGTGGTGTTTGTGAAAGATGTGGTACACCGGTTACGAAAAAACTTAAAAGTCAATGGATTTTAAGAATGAGTGATTATGCTGATCGTTTACTTGATGGCTTGAAAGATACTGAGTTTGAAGAAAGAATTAAAGTAGCGCAAGTAAATTGGATAGGAAAAAGTGTTGGGGCTGAAGTAGACTTTAAATTAAAAGATACTGATGATGTTTTAAAAGTATTTACAACAAGATGTGATACTTTATTTGGTGTAACTTTTATGGTTATGTCACCTGAACATAAATTATTAGAAAAATATAGTGATCGAATTAAAAATATCGATGAAGTTAGAAAATATCAAGAGATGGCTAAAAATAAAAGTGAAATTGAAAGAACGGATGCTACAAAAGAAAAAACTGGTGTTAAAATAGATGGCCTTACCGCGATTAATCCAGTTAATAATGAAGAAATTGAAATATGGATTAGTGATTATGTTTTAGCTAGTTATGGAACCGGTGCTATTATGGCTGTTCCGGCTCATGATGATCGAGACTTTGCTTTTGCTCGGAAATTTAATATTCCAATTATTCAAGTTTTAGCGAAAGATCAAAACGAAGAGATAAAAGAATTAAATGAAGCTTATACTGAAGATGGTCCCCATATTAATTCTGAATTTCTAAATGGTCTAAATAAAGAAGATGCCATTAATAAAATGTTAGAATTTTTAGAGAAAAATCATTGTGGTAAAAAAACAACTAATTATAAATTACAAGACTGGATATTCTCAAGACAAAGATTCTGGGGTGAACCAATTCCAATGATTTATTGTGATGATTGTGGTTGGGTACCTGTTCCAGAGGAAGATTTACCAGTAACACTTCCAAAGGTAGCTAATTATGAACCAACAGATAATGGCGAAAGTCCTCTTGCTAATATTACGGAATGGGTTAATACTCCGTGTCCTAAATGTGGTAAGATGGCACGAAGAGAAACTGATACAATGCCAAACTGGGCTGGCTCATCTTGGTATTGGTTAAGATTTATGGATCCCCATAATGATAAAGAATTTGTTGGTAAAGACGCTCTTAAATATTGGGGTATGGTCGATTACTACAATGGTGGTATGGAACATGCCACAAGACATTTGCTTTATGCAAGATTCTGGCATCAATTTTTATATGATCAAGGATTAGTGCCAACGAAAGAGCCTTTCAAAAAAAGAGTTGCCCATGGTATGGTTTTAGCTGCCGATGGTTCAAAAATTAGTAAATCTAAAAATAATGGTGTTAGTCCAACTGATGTTGTTAATGAATATGGTGCTGATACTTTAAGATTATTCGAAATGTTTATGGGTGATTATGAAAAGGCGATTCCATGGAGTAACGAAGGATTACATGGTGCTCATCGTTTCTTAGAAAGAGTCGAAAGGCTAGAACAAAGAGTAGTTGATGGTGATAATTATTCTAAAGATTTAGAAAGTGTTATTCATAAAACTATTAAAAAGGTAACAACTGATTTAGCAACGATGAAATATAACACTGCCGTATCATCATTAATGATTTTAACTAATGCTTATGAAGATAAAGAAAATATTACTGAATCTGATTATCGAGTTTTATTACTTCTTTTAAATCCAATTGCTCCTCATATAACTGAAGAGTTAAATGAAAGAAATCATTTAGGAGAAATGTTATGTAAAAGTGCATGGCCTACTTATGATGAAAGTAAAACGGTTGATAATGAAAAAGAAATTGGTGTTCAAGTTAATGGCAAGTTAAGAGGATCAATTGTAATTGCTACAGATGAAGATAATGAATCTGTTATTAAGAAAGCTTTAGCTAATGAAAATGTCCAAAAACATATCGAAAATAAAGAAATAGTTAAAACTATTGTTGTACCAAATAAGATAGTTAATATTGTTGTTAAAGGTTAATAAAGAAATTTATTAATCTTTTTTTAAAATATTATTGACAAATATATGTTCGTAGTAGTATAGTTAATTTACAATTAAACTAGATAGGGGGAATTGGTATGAATAGTTTAA
>CANRGA010000039.1 GCA_947630055.1 uncultured Bacilli bacterium | reverse complement strand
ATAGGAGAATGATTATGAATTTAAAAGATATATCAAAAGAAGAATTAGAAACAATGAGTTATGATGAAATAGCTTATTTAGTTTTAGAACAATATGGTAAAAAAATGAAATTATTAGATTTATTTAAAAGGGTATGTAAAGCTCTAGATTTACCAGAAGAAACTGTTGAAGATAGAATTACTGATTTCTTTGAATTACTATCTATTAACAAAAAATTTGTCTTACTTAAAAATGGCTATTGGGATTTAGCAACTAATCATGTTCAAGATATGGTAGTAGAAGATGAAGAAGACGATACTGTTAGTGAAGAATTAAATGAAGATGAAGATGATACTGCTGATATAGAAGATGAAGAAGACGATGATGATATTTTCTATGATAGTAGTATGGATGATGATGAAGACGATGAAGATGATTTAAAAGATTTAGTTGTCATTGATGAAGATGAACAAAATCAAGAATAGTCATAAGTTTAAGCATAAATCTTTATTTAACATATAATATTAATAATTAATGTGAGACAGTATTGTTTCGCATTTTTATATAGGAGTCAAAATATGAAAAAAATATTTCAAAATATAGGTGTAAGAGTATCAACAATTACGCTTATTATCAATACATTATTATTTGTATTTAAGTTTATTGCTGGTTTAATTGCTCATTCCCAAGCAATGATTTCTGATGCAATTCATTCTCTTACTGATAGTATTACTACCATTATTGTTATTTTCGGTCTTGTTATGTCTAGTAAAAAAGCAGATAAAGAACATCCTTATGGTCATGAACGAATTGAATCAGTTTTTGCCATCATTTTATCATTCATTTTATTAGTTACTGGTTTAAGTATTGGTTATATGGGGATTAAAGCAGTATTCTTTAGTAGTAAATTAGCTATACCCGGTTATTTAGCTTTATGGGCTGCAATTATATCTATTATAGTTAAAGAAATTATGTTTCATTATACTATGCGTACGGCTAAAAAAATAGCCTCATCATCAATGGAAGCTGATGCATGGCATCATCGTAGTGATGCCTTATCCTCAATTGGTTCATTTATTGGTATTTTAGGTTCTCGTTTAGGTTTACCTATTCTTGATCCTTTATGCAGTGTATTAATATGTATTTTAATTGTTAAAGCCTCTATTGAAATATTTATGCAAGCAACTGAAGAAATGCTTGATACTGCTTGTGATGATGAAACTAATAAAGAAATAGTTGATGTTATTTTAAGTATGAATGAAGATATTAAGATTTACAATTTAAAAACAAGGATGTTTGGTAGTAAGATATATATTGACGCTGATATTGCTTTCGATGGTAATATGACTTTAAATGACGCGAATGTAATAGCTCAAAAAATTCATCATAAAATTGAAAAGAAATTTAAATTAGTTAAGCATTGTAATATTCATATAATGCCAAAAATTAATACAAATGAAAAAAACATATCTAAAAAATAAATTGGATATGTTTTTATTTATTTAATATTTCACTATGACTTCCAGTTGCAAATAATAGCAATATTAATTCGTCATCTTGATATTTGTAAATTAGTAACCAATTTGGTTCAATATGGCACTCTCTACAATTCTTATATGTTTTATCATTTATTAATTGATGGTCTTTATATTTAATGTCTAATTTTTCATTATTTGCTAATTTTTCAATAACATTATATAGTTTATTTAAATCCTTACCTTGCTTTTTTAGCATTTTATGTTGTCTTTTGAATCTAGTAGTATAATCAACTATATATTTCATTTTAGTCCTCGTTTAATGCCTTTATTAATTCATCCATATTATTATATCCTTTTCTTTTGCCGGCTTTAATATCTTTAATGATATCTTCACCTTCTTGTAAGGCTTCTAATAATTCTTTAGTTGGTTTAGGATTTTTCACTTCAAAAGGAATACCATCATTTTTAATGATTTGTTTTAGAAACATATTAATTGCTGTACTCATATTAAGGCCAAGATTTTTTAAAATAATTGTTGCTTCTTTTTTATCTTTAGCATTAACTTGGACATTAATTGCACTAGTTGCTTCCATATATAACACCTCATTTCTAATTTAAATTTAGCATATAACTAACTAATTGTCAACAATATTACAACAATATAGCAACAAAATCACTACATTTATATTTTATTCATAAAATAATTAAAAATACATATAAATTAAAATAAAATATTTAGTTTGCTACTTTTAGCGGATAATGATATAATTTTCCTTGAAAAAAGGTGATTAAACATGTTTGAAAGATTAGACAATATTGTTAATAAATACGAAGAATTAAAAATAGAACTTACTAAACCTGATGTATTAAATGATTATAATAAATTAAAAAATTTATCTAAAGAGCAAAGTGATTTAGAGGAAATAGTTAATAAATATAATGAATTTAAAGAAACTAATAAACAACTTGAAGAAGCAAAATCAGTTATTGATGATCCAGAACTTAAAGAAATGGCTGAGATGGAAGTAGAAGAATTAACTGAAAAACTTGCTAAATTAAAAAGTGAACTTGAAATAATGCTCGTTCCTAAAGATGAAAATGATGGCAAAAATGTTATTATGGAAATAAGAGGAGCCGCTGGTGGCGATGAAGCTAATATTTTTGCTGGTGATTTATTTCGAATGTATTCATATTATGCTGAAGCTAATGGTTGGAAAATAGAGATTTTAAACTCAATTGAAGGTACTTCTGGTGGATTTTCTCAAATAGAATGTATGATTAAAGGTGACAATGTTTATTCAAAACTAAAATATGAAAGTGGTTCTCATCGAGTTCAAAGAGTACCAGTAACTGAAACACAAGGAAGAGTTCATACCTCAACTGCCACAGTTTTAGTAATGCCAGAGGTTGAAGATGTTGATATTGAAATCAAAGAAAGTGATTTAAAAATAGATGTATTTCATTCATCTGGAGCTGGTGGTCAATCAGTTAATACTGCCAATTCTGCTGTTCGTATTACTCATATTCCAACTGGTGTAGTAGTAGGTTGTCAAACGGAAAGAAGCCAACTTAGAAATAAGGAAAATGCAATGCGTTTACTTAAAATAAAATTACATGATGATATGATGCAAAAACAAGCCCAAGAAGTTGGGAATGAACGAAAAAGTAAAATTGGTACCGGTGATAGATCTGAAAAAATTAGAACTTATAATTATCCGCAAAATAGAGTTACTGATCATCGCATAAATTTCTCAATTATGGAACTTGATCGGGTAATGAATGGTCACTTAGAGCCAATAATTGAAGCCCTAATTACCGAAGATATGCGTCTAAAATTAGCAGGAGAAAAATTTTGAAATATATTAGAACAGAATTAGTTTGTCCACAATGTGGTAATATTACAACTATTCAAAGAAAAATTGGCAAAGCAAAAAAAGTTGGTCATATTAAAGATTTATATTGTTATGTATGTAAAGAGGTTACAAAACAATATGAAATAAATGATGTAACTAAATTTTTATTATCTTCTAATGAACAAAATCAAGAAGAAAAAGAAATTCGTAAACTAATTTTGGAGAGAAAGTACAAATGACTGATGAAGAATTAATAAAAAAATATGTATCTAAAGAAAAGCAAAAAGTTGCATTAGAAAAACTAACATCAAGTTATCCTGTTCAATATATTATTGGTAATGTTGAATTTTATGATTCTATAATTAAAGTTAATGAAGATGTCTTAATACCAAGATTTGAAACAGAATATTTGGTAGATAAAACAATTAAATATATAACAAAATTAAATATTACTAATCCCAATATATTAGAAATAGGTACTGGTAGTGGTTGCATTGCTATTGCTCTAAAAAAACATCTGAATTGTAATATTGAAGCTATTGATATAAGTGATAAAGCTATTAAAATTGCTAAAGAAAATGCCACTATTAATAATGTTAATATTAATTTTACTATTAAAGATATTCATGAATTTAATACTAATAAAAAATATGATGTAATTATTAGTAATCCACCTTATGTACCATTTAATAGTAAAGTTGATGAAAAAATAAAATATGAACCAAATAATGCTATATATGCTAAAGATAATGGTTTATATTTCTATGATTTAATATTAAAAAAAATAAAAAATAGTTTAAATACTAACTATCTAATAGCGTTTGAAATAGGAGATAAAGAAGGTCAAGATATAACTAATATTGTAAAAAAATATTTACCTAATGCTTATGTTTTATTAGAAAAAGATTATAATAATTATGATAGATATATATTTATAAGTAGCAAAAAGATATAAAAACAACTATATCTTTTTTAATTGTTTCTTTTATGTGGTTTTCTTTCATCAGTAACATATAATATATAATCAATACTAACATTATAATATATTGCTAGTTTTTTAAGAACTTTAGTAGGTATATCACAAAAATATGTTTCGTAAGCTGAATATCCAGTTTGACTCATACTGATAATTTTAGCAATACTTACTTGATTTAAGTCTAAATCATCTCTAATTTCTTTAAGCCGGTTCATATTATTAAATGTTTTTAATACTTTAGAAGATTTGTATTTATCTTTAATATTAGTTAGACATAGTAAGTAATCAATAGAAACATTATAAAAATTTGATAAATCTTTTAATATACTAGTAGGAATATCATTAGTCTCAGTTTCATATTGTGAATAACCATTTTGACTAATTTTAAGTTTCTTTGCTAATTCGATTTGTAATAAATTATTTTCATTTCTTAATTCTTTTAATCTATTCATATTACATCACTTTAAAATTATCATAACGAAAAATAAGATATTGATTTTTAACGAGTGATAAGATATAATGACACTAGAATAATATCGTAAAATTCGTTAAAAGGATGATGATATATGAAAGAAAATAAGAAGAAAATATTAATAATTGGAATATTACTAATATGTGCAATAGTAGTGTATAAAATACCAAGATTATTAATAAATAAAAATAATGAACCATTACCAGAAGTAAAGTTAAAAGAAACAAATAATAAAAAAAGTTTTGCCATAATGATTCAAAATGAAAATGGTTATGAAGAATATAATAAAGATACTTGGCCAACCGAAGGATATAAATTTAAAGAAGCAAAATGTATAGATAATAATGGTAGTAAAGTAGATAATGCTATAACATATAATAATGGTAAAGTAACATTAACAACAAATCAAACAATATATTGTACATTATACTTTGATAAGAAATTAGGAATAAGTGCTTTAGATATAGTAGCAAGTAAACCAAAGAGTTTAAGTCCAAAACCAGACCAAGGAGATATGTATAGATATCAAGGAACAAGCGATTTAGTAAATGATAACTACATATGTTTTGGAACAAAAGAAAAGTCAGAATGTACAAATGATGAAGACCATTATATGTACAGAATAATAGGAATAACCCCAGAAGGAGAAATGAAACTAATTAAACAAACACCAGTAGTAGAAGAAGGTAATACAATATTTAGTTGGTATCATGCAACAGGAACAAATGATAGTGGAAATGCATTATATGGAACAGTAGAAAGTGGTTTAGAAACTTGGCCAGAGAGTGCAATATACAAAAGATTAAATGGATTAAGTAATGGAATAACAACAGGAGATGGCGAAAATAATAGTAGTAGTTTAAACAAAAATATAAATGCCGATACAAACATATATGTAGATAGTTATACAAATGAATATCCATATATGAAAAGAACGAGTGACTGGTATAAGAAAATAGCAGATCATGACTGGATGTATGGTAGTAGTTCAGAAGGATTTAATTTTAATGGCCATGAAATGTATAAAGCAGAAACAGGTCAAATTCCTACAAAATATTATTATTTAGATAAAGAAAAAGGACATTATGTAGAAGGAACATACAAATGGAATACAGAAACAGATAAGGTAACAGCCAAAATAGGATTACCATATGTGCATGATATATACTTAGCATATTATGATGGAGAAACAGAAAAAACTCGAGGAATTCCTGGAGGTAGTAGTTTTGAATATTGGATTGGCTCTCTTATATTGGATTATCGTATGGCTCCTATGACATCATGTCCTGATGCAAATGCTGCTTCTCCTCCTCAATCTACTTATGCAGTTGTTCGAACAATTAATTCATCTGGAGAAGATGGAAAATGCTCAGCTATGGATATTACTGCGCATTATAAAGGATATAGAATGTATCCAACATTCTATCTTCCAAATACTATCGAAATGGAAGGAACCGGAATAGAAACTGACCCATATCGAATTGTAAATTAATAAATTTTGAATAAAATAACAATTTTCTTATCAATATTATGTTAGGTGAATAAATATTGAAAAAGATTATTGTTTTTTTATTTATATTAGTAGTGGTTTTAGTAGGTATTAATGAAAGTAAACATATATTGATTCCTGATAATGCTATTCGTTTTCGGGTAATTGCAAATAGTGATACTGAATATGACCAAAATTTAAAATTAACAATAAAAAATGATGTCGAAAAAGAATTATATAAATTAATAGGTAATGCTAAAAATGTAGATGAAGCTAGAAATATTATTACTAATAATTTAGATAATGTTGATAATATTTTAAAAAAGTATAATGTTAAATATGATATAAGTTATGGTAATAATTATTTTCCTACCAAAAATTATAAAGGTATCGAATATAATGCTGGTAATTATGAAAGTTTAGTTATAACTTTAGGTGAAGGTGTTGGTCATAATTGGTGGTGTGTTTTATTTCCTCCCTTATGTTTACTTGATGAGAGGGAAGATTTATCCAATGCTAAATATGAATTATACGCAACTAAATTAATTAATAAATTTAGATAATGAAAATATACTTAAACTAGGTGATGTAAGTGTCCATATTAATTTCTTTATTTTTAATTGGTGTCTCTCTATCTATGGATACTTTTTCTATTAGTTTATCTATTGGTACATTTAATATTTCAAAAAAGAAAATGCTATTTTTTTCTGTGCTTGTAGGTATTTTACATTTCTTTATGCCTTTATTTGGTTCTATTTTAGGTAGTAAAATAATAACATTTTTAAATATTAATGTTAATTTTCTACTTGGTTTAATTTTGTTATTTATCGGAATAGAAATGTTAATAGATTTAATTAAAAATGATGATAAATTTTTTGAATTTAATTTATTTAACATGTTTTTAATTGCCATATCGGTTAGTTTAGATAGTTTTTCAACAGGTCTAGGGTTAAGTGCTATTACCACTAATATTATTTTATCAGGAATTATTTTTAGTACTTGTGCGGCATCTTTTACATTTTTAGGTTTATTAATAGGTAAATATTCTTCCGAAAAGTTAGGTATATATAGTAATATTTTGGGAATAATTCTTTTATTTGTTTTAGGTATAATGCATATAACAAGATAATAAATGAATAAAAAAACTTATTATTTAGCAAAATATATATAGTGATATATATGAAGCAAAAAATAGAAAATATTAAAAATATATTTAATGAATATTTAGAAGAAGGAAAAGAATATTACAAAATTGTTAAAGATTTCTTTTTAGATTATAAAAATATTTGGCCAAAAATAAAGAAAAGTATTAAAAATCCTGAGAATAGAAAAAAATATGCTATGGCTGTTTTTATTTTAATATTTTTAAATATCTTTTTTATTAATCAATTATTTTCATTTGGTTATTATTATGACGGGGCAGTATTTCCAATATTAAGCAGTAAAGTAGGTAATTTATATTTAAAAAATTATGATTATATTTTGCTTGTTTACTTACAAAATGGTGATGATAACTATAAACTAGTTGATGATATTCCTAGTAATACTTATACTTATTCTGGTTATAGATGTGACAAAGGTTCAGTTTTAATATTTGATGAAGATACAAGAGAAACTAGTGTAGATTTACTTGGTAAGGATGTATGTTCCATTTATTTTGATTTAGAAAATGAATTAGATATTATTTTAAATGTTATGTTAGAAGATAGTTCAGGTAGTGATACTTATACTGTTGGTAATAATATACCAGTATATGGCTATAAATATGATCATTATGATTGTGATGGTAATGGAACACTTACTTATGATAGTAACTTACATAAAGTAAATTTAAGTACGCAAAATAAAGAAAAATGTAATATCTATTTTAAAAAAGAAGAATCTGATGTAATAGTTAATTTATTTATAGAAAATACCCCTAATACAGAAGATTTCATTGAAAGAAAGACAATTCCAAGTGGTATTAATTATAGTTTAAATACGGAAAGAAGTTATTGTACTAGTAAAACTGGAGAAAGGAAAGACGCTAATCTAAGTTATACAGATGGGTATATTAATCTTGATACTGATGAAATAACTGAATGTAGTGTCTATTTAAATAGAAATGCATAGATATATTAATAAGAAAATTTTTATAGCAATAACAGTAATATTATTTATTATTGAGATAATTTTGATTTACTTAATAATTAAAGCTATTTTAACGGAAGATTTAATTAGTCCAGCACCACTTAACTTTTATGATTATCTAAAATATAGAATGCAAAATATAATATAAATTACTTGACAAATACTTTCTTTAATTATATTGACAAAACATAATAAAAAAAGTATCATATGTTTAAGAAAACCGCAAGTACGGAAGGAAATAAAGAATATAATAAATACACGATTTGCTTATGGCACAAAAACCTATTTTTTTCATTAATTAATAGTAAGAGAAGCTAAATGCTTTATGTGTATTTTAAAGAAGGTATGGTATGGAAAGAATTATTATTGAGGGTGGTTACCCACTTAGTGGTACCATTTCTATTGGGGGTGCCAAAAATAGTGCAGTTGCTCTTATTCCGGCTGCTCTTTTAGCGGATGGTGCTTGCACTATTAAAAATGTACCTAATATAACTGATCGTGACGCTTTATTTGACATTGTTAAATGGCTTAACTGTGATATTCATCAAGATGGTAATGTCATAAAAATAGACTCTAGTAATTTAAAGAATACATTAATTAGTCAAGAATTAAGTGTAAAATTAAGAGCATCTTATTATTTTATGGGTGTTTTACTTGGTAAATATAAACATGTAGAAATATATTTTCCAGGTGGTTGTAATATAGGTTCAAGACCAATTGATTTGCATTTAAAAGGTTTTAAGAAAATGGGTGCTAAAGTTACTAAAAGAGGACATAAGTATACTATTGATGCAGAAGAGTTACATGGTGCCGAAATAAATTTGGATTTTGCTTCAGTTGGGGCTACTATTAACATTATGTTTGCTGCTGTTCTTGCTGAAGGTAGAACTATTATTAAAAATGCTGCTAAAGAAGTTGAAATAATTAATATTATGGATTTCTTAAATAAAATGGGTGCAAATATTACTGGAGTAGGTACAGATACTATAATTATTGATGGTGTTAAAAAGTTACATGGTACCGAAATAGAGGTTATTCCTGATCGTATTGAAGCTGGTACATATATTTTAATGGGAGCCCTTCTTGGTGATAATTTAAAAGTAGAGGGAATTATTCCGGAACATAACGAGGCTTTATTTAATAAGTTGTCAGAAATGGGAGTTAAATATCAAATAGCTGGTCATAGTGTTATTCTAAATAAATGTGAGCACTTAAAACCAGTTGATGTTAAAACATTGGTATATCCGGGCTTTCCTACTGATTTAGGTCAACCGATGAGTGTGCTACTTACGCAAGCGGAAGGCCTTAGTACAATGGAAGAAACTATTTGGGAAAATAGAGTTGGTCATTATCCTTATTTGCAAAAAATGGGTGCTGATATTAAACTTGATGGTTTAAAAGCAACTATTAAAGGTAAAACAAAATTAAAAGGAACTGATATTAATGCTACTGATTTACGCGGAGGTGCTGCTTTAATTTTGGCAGGACTTATTGCTGAAGGTACAACTACTATATCAGATATTGATTATATCTTAAGAGGATACGAAAATATCAT
The DNA here is from genome assembly GCA_947630055.1 of uncultured Bacilli bacterium. GTDB lineage: Bacteria > Bacillota_I > Bacilli_A > RF39 > UBA660 > SIG200. The sequence continues at coordinate 1,007 of CANRGA010000039.1, read as the reverse complement.
TCATAAATTAAGTAATGTTGGTGCTAAAATCAAATTAGAACAAATATAATGTAGTAAATTCTACATTATTTTTTTGGGTGGTTTTTAGTGCGAAGAAAGTATAAGTTAATATTAATTATTTTAGTAAGTGCTATCATTACTTATTTTATTTATTTTAGTAGTCGAGATACTAAAGTTAATTTAGTTGCTTTAGGTGATGGCATTTCTAGTGGAGAAACTCCTTATAATATTGATGGCGTTAGTTATAATGATTATTTACAAGAATATTTTGAAAATAAAAGATTATTAAAATTATATAATGATTCTTATGCCTATAAAAATTATCAAATAGATGATTTACTCGAAGATTTAAAAAGTAATATTACCAGTAAAAATGATAATTTAAATATGCAACAATTAATTCATAAAGCGAATTTAATAACAATTAGTATAGGCGAAGAAGAACTTACTAAACTTGCTATAACTAATGACTTAAATAAAGATTATTTAAAAGACTATATTAAAGAATATGATCATCTACTTTATATGCTAAAAGATATAACGGAGGCTAAAATAGTTATTATAGGTTATTATGAAAATATGTATTTAGATAAAAGTAATGTTATAATTTTAAATTCCGAAATATCTAATTTAGCTATTAAATATGATGCCACATTTATTAATATCAGTGATTTAATGCTAAATAAAGATTACTATTTAAATGATAAAACTTTCTATTTTAATTATAAAGGACACAAAGAAATAGCTGAAATGATCATTCATTCATTATAACTTGCATTATTTTTAATATTTGATATAATACTTAAGAACAAAAAAAGTTTCTATACTATTTAGTTAGTATGGCGAAGGGAGAGAATTATGAAAGCAAATATCCATCCAGAAATGAAAGATGCAACAGTTAAATGTGCATGTGGTGCTACATTCAAAACTAAATCTGTTAAAGATGAAATTCATGTTGAAGTTTGTAGTGAATGCCATCCATTCTATACTGGTGCTCAAGGTAAAGC
>CANRGA010000038.1 GCA_947630055.1 uncultured Bacilli bacterium | reverse complement strand
TTTAATAAATACAATAAATTAAGCACTCACACTTCAAAATATTAACCATAAATTATAAATGAATAGACATAAAGGAGGAGTGAATTATGAACTGCGGAAATAACGGATTAGGCGCTGCTATCATTTTAGTATTATTTATCTTACTTATTATAATCGTAGGAGCATATATTTAATTTCTTTAAAGGAGGTATGATTATGGCCTGTTCAAAATGTTCATCTGGTGGACAAAGTCAAAATCAATGTAATAACAATAATTCTTACAACTACTTTTTTATAGTATTAATATTATATATATTACTTGCTATAATCCTAGGTGGAAGTTTTATTTTTTAAAGAAGAGCAATGGCTCTTTTTTTTGACTAGTTATTTATGTTAATTTATCTTATAATATTAGTAGGTGATATTAATGCATAATATTCGTGTTGTTTATATGGGAACACCAGATTTTTCTTTAAAACCACTTGAAGCATTATATGAAAACGTTAATGTTGTTTTAGTAGTAACGAAAAAAGATGCCGAAGTAGGAAGAAAAAAAATATTAACATCTTCACCAGTAAAAAAATGGGCAGTAGAGCACAATATTCCCGTATTAACTCCTGATAGTTTAAAAAAAGAATATCAAAGTATTTTAGATTATCAACCAGATTTAATTGTAACATGTGCTTATGGTAAAATACTACCAAAAGAAATACTTCTATATCCAAAATATAAATGTGTTAATATTCATGCCTCATTACTTCCTAAGTATAGAGGAAGTGCTCCAATTCAATGGGCCATATTAAATGGCGAAAAAGAAACTGGTATAACTTTAATGTATATGGATGAAGGAATGGATACTGGTGATATTATTGATACTGTAAAATGTACAATAGATGATAATGATAATATTGAAACTCTTCATGATAAATTAAGTGATTTAGGTAAGCAAATTCTTTTAAAAAATTTAAATGATATTGTTACTAATAATACTAAACCAATAAAACAAGATAATGATAAAGCAACATATGCTCCAATGATTGAAAGAAGTATGGAAGAATTAGATTTTAATGATAAAGCAATAAATATTTACAATAAAATAAGAGCCTTTAGTCCTTGGCCACTTACTAAAACAAATATTAACGAAGAAGAAGTTAAGGTAGTAAAGTCTCATTATGAAATAACTAAAAGTATTGTAAATAAATTATATATTGATAAAAATAGTTTAGGAATAGGATGCAGTGATGGTATTATTTATTTAGATATTATAAAACCAATTGGTAAAAAAGAAATGCCTATTAAAAATTATTTGAATGGTAAAAAGGAGTTATTTAAATGAATGATGAAAATAATAAAACTAGTGCTTATATTCAACTAGGAATAGGACTTGTATTTATCATCATATTAGTAATAGTTGTTAAAGTAAATGGTATAAAAAGAGAAGATGATATTCCAAAAGAAGAAAAAGAAGAAACTAAAGAAGAGATTAAAACTTCTTCAGTAGAGGAAAAGCTTGCTAAATTAACAGATAATTTTAAATATAATTATGAAATAGTTATTGGTGATATTACTTATATTTATAATGGCTCTAAAATGGGCTTAAAAGAAAGTGGCTATTTAAAAATCAATGATAATTATTTATATTATTATAAAGATAATAATTATACTTATGAAGTAAAAGATGGGGGATTATTTCAAATAGATAATTTATATAATAGTATTGATGTTAATTATTTAGATATCAATTATATTAAAAATTTGCTTAAAGAATGTGAATATACAAATGAAGATAATAAATATGTTTATGAATTAGAAAATATGCAAATTATTATTAATACTGATAATGATAATATTACATCTATTATGATTAATAATGAAAATAATTATAAATTAGAATTTAGTGATATAGGGAATATTAAAGAAATAAGTTATTAAGAGGTTAGATATGTTTTTAAAATTAATTATTGTCAATATTTTAACTTTAATAAGAGTAATAGGAACCATAATACTTATTCCAATTTATAAAAATTATGGTGGTTTTGCTGTGGGTATTTTAGCCCTTATTTGTTATTTAACTGATAGTATAGATGGAATTTTAGCAAGAAAATTAAAAGCCTCAACTTTTTTTGGCGCTTTGTTTGATGGGGTAGCTGATAAATTATTTACCATTATGAGTTTTATTATTTTATATTTAATTACCCCTTATGCTATAATTCCAATATTATTTGAAATAGCAATTGTTTTTGTCCAAATAATTAAATATAGAAATAATTTAAATGTTAAATCAAATATAGTTGGTAAATTAAAAACTTGGATTTTAGCTATCTGTGTTATTTTAACTTTTTTAGTTAGTGATATTAATAGGATAACTTTTATACCTTTAAAGTTTATTAACTGGTTAAATAGTTTAAATGCAAATAATTTATATTTTATTTTGTTAATGCCCGCTATTATAATGGAAATATTAACTCTTTTAAGTTATATTCAAGAAATATTTAAACCAATTAATAAAAAGGCATTTCAAATTGATAATGAAATGCCAGTTAAATCTAAAAGTAGTAATAAATGGTATAATTTTAAAAAAATTTGGTTAGATCCCAAATTTTATAATCTTCATAAAGATGAAACTAATTTAAAAAATATTACTAAATTAACCAAATAATTATTTTCTATTACATAATTTATCTAAAGATATATTATATTTTTGGCATATTTCTAAAGCAAAAGCAGTTAAAATTAATGTTTTACCATTTTCGTATGCACTAATAACTGAATGAGTTGTATTGAGTAATTTAGCAAGTTCAACTTGACTTAAATGATTTTCATGACGAAAATTTCTAATATTTTGACCAATTAATTTACGATCTAAAACATTATCATTTCGCATATCAACTTTTTGATTAGTAAGTCCTAAAATATAATCCATATTAACATTGAAATAATTGCATAATTCATTTAATTTAGTTAAAGGAATTATTTTTGCTTTAGTTTCCCATCTTGTATAATTTGGCCTAGAAGTATTTAAAATTTTAGCTACATCTTTTTGCAGTAAATTTTTATCTTCCCGCATTTCTCTTAAATTGTTTAAAATAAATTCATTTATCATTATAACACCTAATTAAATTGTAAACTTTAATTTGTAAGAACCTTTTATATGTGCTCTTATACGACACTCAAATATAAATTAAATTACAATTTTAGCGCATCCAAAAAGTTGAATATTTTGGACAATATTTTAAACTAAAAATAAAAATATTGGTATATTTATTTAACATATAAAAAATTCAATGCTTAGCCATTGAATTTTACTGTTATATACATTTCATCATCATATAATTCCTGTACACTTCTAATTATATTATTAGCTTTAGCGGCATCATGTTCTTTAGATGCTACAACTATACTAATAGTGTTATCTTTAATTTTTACAAAAGAATCTAAATTAAATTTCTCTTTAATAACGTTTTTAATTTTATTTTCTTCACCTTTGGAATTATTTAACTTTTGCAAATTTTCATAAGCAATATTTTTTTCTTGTAAAGTACTTTTTTCATCTAATAAAACTTCTTGATATTCTTCCATTAGAGCTTGCTTTTCTTCATCATTTTGTACTTCTAAAGCAACTAGGGCATCATTTTCAGTTATTTCAATTACTTCTTTTTCCATATTTTGATCTTCTGCTTTTAAAACACTTGCCACTTCATCATCAATACTAACATAATATATTCCTAATATTAAAATTAAAGAAAATAAAGTTACAAACCATAGATTTTGTTTATTTATCATATCTTCTCCTTATTATCTAATAAATAATATGAATGGAATATCTTTAAAATACCAAAAATATATTAATTTTAATATCTTAGTAAAATTTTAACGTCAAAAAAATGTCTTGTTAAGTTGAAACATAAGTAAATCCTATGTTAAAATGATAATGGTGAATAAAGATATGGCAAAATATGATGCATCGTCAATTAAAATATTAGAAGGTCTTGAAGCAGTAAGAAAAAGACCTGGTATGTATATTGGTAGTACTGATAAAAGAGGACTACATCATTTAGTATGGGAAATTGTTGATAATTCTATTGATGAAATAATAAATGGTTATGGTAATCAAATCAAAATTGTTTTACATAAAGATGGTTCCATTACTATTGCGGATAATGGTCGTGGTGTACCAATTGGTATGCATGAAAGTGGTAAGTCTGCTCCCGAGGTAATTTATACAGTATTACATGCTGGTGGTAAATTTGAAGAAGGCAACTATAAAGTTAGTGGAGGACTACACGGTGTTGGTGGATCTGTTGTTAATGCCTTAAGTACCAAGATGGATGTAGTGATTTACCGTGATGGCGTAATTTCCAATATTCGTTTTATTGATGGAGGTAAAGTAGATTCGCCACTTAAAACAATTGGTAAGACTAATAAAACAGGAACTATTGTTACTTTCTGGCCTGATTATAATATTTTTAAAAATTGTGCTTTTTCATATACAACTATTTGTGAAAGAATGCAAGAAAGTGCTTTTTTAATTCCGAATGTTACAATTGAAGTAATTGATGAAGATGATAATAAGTCAGTTAAATATCATTATGAAGAAGGTTTAACTAATTTTATTGAATATATTAATGAAGATAAAAATACTTTACATAAAGTATTGAATTATACTGGTAGTAAAAATGGTATTGAAGTAAATGTAGCAATGCAATATACCGATACTTATAATGAAAATATTATCTCATTTGTTAATAATGTTAAAACAACTGATGGTGGTACCCATGAAGTTGGTTTTAAAACTGGTATAACGAAAGCATTCAATGATTATGTTAAAATGAATAATCTAGTTAAGGGTAAAGATAGTACTTTTGATGGTAGTGATGTAAGAGAGGGTTTATCTGTTGTTATCAATTTAAAAATTCCGGAAGATAAATTACAATTTGAAGGTCAAACTAAAGGTAAATTAGGAACTCCTGAAGCAAGAACAATTACTGAAAGTATAACTTATGATAATATTAGATTTTTCTTAGAAGAAAATAAAGAAATTGCGTTAAATATTGTGGAGAAAGCTACCAAAAGTAAAGTAGCAAGAGAAGCAGCTAGAAAAGCAAGAGAAGATGCTCGTAATGGTAAAGGTAAAAATAAAATAGAGAAAAACTTATCAGGAAAATTAGCACCTGCTACTACTAAAAATGGTAAAATTAATGAACTATTCTTAGTCGAAGGTGATTCTGCGGGAGGCTCTGCTAAAAGTGGAAGAGATAGAAAATTCCAAGCCATTTTACCTTTAAGAGGTAAAGTTATTAATGCCGAGAAAACTAGTGTAGCAGATATATTAAAAAATGAAGAAATTAATACGATAATTCATACCATTGGTGCTGGTTTAGGTAATGAATTTATGGTTGAAGATTCTAATTATGATAAAGTAATAATTATGACCGATGCCGATGTTGATGGATCACATATTCAAATTCTTCTTTTAACATTTTTTTATCGTTTTATGCGTCCTTTAATTGAAGCTGGTAAACTTTATATTGCCAAGCCACCTCTATATAAAATAGATTATGGTAAAAAACATTTCTATGCTTATAGTGATGAAGAGAGATTTAAAATTGTATCCGAAAATGCTGGTAAACCAGATATATCTCGTAATAAAGGTTTAGGGGAAATGAATGCTGATGAACTTTGGGATACCACAATGAATCCGGATACAAGAAGTTTAATTAGAGTAAACATTTATGATGCTGCTCTTGCCGAAAAAAGAGTTAATATTTTAATGGGCGATAAAGTTGAACCACGGAAAGAATGGATTGAAGAAAATATCGTATTTACCATGGAAGATAATTTTAGAGTAGAATAATTGGTGATATTATGGAAGATATACTAAAAAGAATTGAAGATTATGCCCTAGAAGAAATAATGGGTGAAAGATTTGCATCTTATGCAAAAGAAATAATTCAAGATCGAGCTATCCCAGATGTTAGGGATGGCCTTAAACCCGTACAAAGAAGAATTTTATATGCTATGTATGATGCGGGTAATACTTATGAGAAAAAATATATCAAGAGTGCTGCTACTGTTGGTGATGTTTTAGGTAAATATCACCCACATGGTGATTCTTCTGTTTATGATGCCATGGTTCGGATGAGTCAATGGTGGAAACAAAGTGCTCCTTTAATTGATATGAAAGGTAACAATGGTTCAATGGATGGCGATCCTGCCGCTGCTTATCGTTATACGGAGGCAAGACTTGCTAAAATTAGTAATGAACTTTTAGGAGATCTAGGTAAAGACACAGTTGAATGGGCACCAAACTTTGATGATAGGCTACTTGAGCCAACTGTTTTACCTGCTAAATTTCCTAATCTTTTAGTTAATGGCACAATGGGTATAAGTGCTGGTTATGCTACTAATATTCCACCTCATAATTTAGGGGAAATTATTGATGCTACTATCAAAAGAATTGATTCACCTAATTGTTATTTGGATTCTATTTTAGATATTGTAAAAGGTCCAGATTTTCCAACTGGTGGTATTGTTGAAGGTATAAATGGCATAAGAGATGCTTTTAAAACTGGTAAAGGAAGAGTAGTTGTTAAAGCAAAATATACTATTACCAAAGAAAAAGGCAAAGAAAAAATAGTTATTACCGAAATACCTTATGATGTTAATAAAGCTTTACTTGTTAATAAAATTGAATCAATTCGTCTTGATAAAAAAATTGATGGTATGGCAGAAGTTCGAGATGAATCCGATCGAGAAGGCTTAAGAATTGTTATTGATTTAAAAAGTGGGGCTAATAGTGAGTTAGTTTTAAATTATTTACTTAAAAATACTGATTTACAAATTTCTTATAATTATAATATGGTTGCTATTGTAAATAGAGTCCCAAAAACTTTAGGCATAATTCCGATTCTTGATGCTTATATTGATCATCAAAAAGAAGTAATTACGAGAAGATGTAAATTTGATTTAAGAATGAAAGAAAAAAGATTAGAAATTGTTGAAGGTCTTATTAAATGTATTTCTATCTTAGATGAAGTTATTAAAGTAATTAGAAAAAGTAAAAATAAAAGTGATGCGGAAAGTAATTTAATTAAAGAATTTAAGTTTACCGAAGAACAAGCTAAAGCTATTGTTACTTTACAATTATATCGTTTAACTAATACTGATGTTGTAGCCCTAGAAGAAGAACTTGAAAGTTTAAAAAAATTAATCGATGGCTTAAATGCGATATTAAGTGATGAAACAGCTTTAAAATATGTTATGAAAAAAGAATTAAAATTAGTTAAAAAAGAATATGCAGTACCAAGAAAAACCGAGATTAAAGATGAAATTACGGAAATTAAAATTGATATGCAAAGTATGATTCAAAAAGAAAATGTTAATGTTGTTGTAACTAATGAAGGTTATGTAAAAAGAGTATCAGCTAAATCTTATGCGGCATCAGATGGCGAAACTTTACTAAAACCTGGTGATTATATTGCTAATTTATTTGAAACAACTACTTTAGATAATTTAGTATTATTTACAAATTTAGGTAATTATTTATTTATTCCCGTACATAAAATTTTTGAGGCTAAATGGAAAGAACTTGGTAAACATGTTAGTAATTTAGTACCATTACAAGAAGAAGAAAAAATAATTGCATCATTCATTTTAAATAAAAAAGAAAATCTTACTTTATTTACTAAAAATGGTATGGTAAAACAAGTTAATATGAATGATTTAGTTGTAACTAGATTTAGTAAAACTATGACAGCAATTAAACTCAAAGATCAAGATGAATTAGTAACAGTTACTAAAAGTGGTAGTGATGTCGTAATAGTTACTAAAAATGGTTATTATTTAAAATATGCTAATGCTGAAATTCCTGTTGTTGGTCCAAAGGCTAGTGGTGTCAAAGGCATTAAACTTACTGATGATGAAGTAGTTGGGGCATCTTCTTTAAATGAAGAGGATGAATACTTAGATGTCTTTACTAATAATAATACTGCTAAAAGAATAAAATTAAGTGATCTAAAAGTTTTAACTCGGGCTAAAAAAGGAACAATGTTAATTAAGAAAAATAAAACAGTCACTTATGAAATAGTAAATGCCTTCTTAACGGAAGCAAGAGATAATATCATTATTAAAAGTGATAGTGAATTAAAAGAAATTAAAAATAGTGATATTCCAATTATGGATTTACAAAGTAATGGTAGTAGTATTGCTAAAGGTCATGTTGATAAATATGCTTTAAAATATAAAGTTGAAACTGCTATGCAAAAGGAAGAAAAAGCAGAAGTAGAAGAGATAAAAGAAGAGAAGCATGAAAGTAAACAAGTATCATTTGAGGACTTTACAAAAGAATTTAAATTATAATAATATCACCTAGTATCACATAAAATATACTAGGTGATTTTTAATGAGTAAAAAAGAAGAGTTTAAAGAATTTATTCGTAGCAAACCTGAATTAGTTGAGTATATTAAAAATAAAGAAATGACCTTTCAATCATTCTATGAAATATATGATGTTTATGGTACTGATGAAGATGCTTGGAAGCCTTATGAAAGAGCAAGTACTCCGGCATCTAACATTATAAATCCTGGTAAAATTACTGATATAATGAAAAATATTAATTTAGATGAAATTCAAAAACATATTAATACAGCCCAAAAGGCTTTAGGAGTAGTAGAAGATTTAACTACTAAGGGTACAACTAATGCTATAAATAATATTAAAGGACCTTTATCACCTCGTCCTTTAAATAAATTTTTTGAGGATTAAGATGGAATATTTTTTACAACAAAAATTATTAGAAGATAAAAAATTTAAAAAATATTTTGAAGAAAATACTAACTATGTTAAATATTTAAATCGTGATCCAGAATATTATAAAGAATTTATGCATGAAATGAAAAAAGTTTATCAAGAAAGACCAACTGATAAATTAAATGATGCTATAAATACCATAAATGTTGTTAGTTCAATAATTGACACTTTAAAATAATTAAGGTAATATTAAAATGGATATAAGTTATGAAGACATAAAGGGTAGATGTCTTCTTTTTTATGACTAAAATATAAAGATAAAAAAATCGAATAATGGTTACTTCGCAATGGACTCCAATTGTCCATCCGTTTCACCAATTATCCGATTTAAAACAAGTTGTTGCGACCGGTATGGTTGAAAATCAACTATTAGACCGGTTTAGCAAACAACTTGTTTCTACCAATAATAATAGCACTAATAAGCCTTAAAATCAACAAATTTTACTTTTTAATCAAATAATCATTTATACCATATTTTTCATCTTCAGTATCAAAAAATATTTCTCGGTGTGGTGCTTTAAAAGTTAATAATCCCATCAAAATATAAACTATAATGATAAAAGCAATACTTATTTCTTTTTGATAACTAATTGGATGTAAAGAAAGTATTTTATAACCTATATAATTAACAATTAAAATAGTAATAAATAAAATAATAAAAGTAATAATCATATTTTCACCAAAATTAAGATAAATTGGTAGAAACATTAATAAATAGATCGGAATACTTATAATAGATTTCATAAGTAAACTAAACATAAAATTATTATGATATAAGTTATATTTTTTTATAATTAAATATTCAATAATACCATATAGTAAAATAGTAGTATAAAGCATTTTCATATGTTCCCAGATACTTTCATTTACTGGAAAAAAGATAGCAAAAACAGGATTAGGAAGTAATGTATAAACAAAATGAGTTAGAAAGCATAGAGCAAAAGTTAAGATAGTATTAAGAATAATCATTTTCTTTAAATTCATGAAATGTCACCTAGTAATAATATATAAAAAAAGTTAAAAAATATACTTTAAGTACTATTTGTGTTATAATCTTTTTTGAAATTGGGGAATTTTTATGGAAAGATATCAAGAAATAGAGCGAAGTATTATTAAAAAATTTAGAAAAGATATATATCGTTTATTTACTAAAGCCGTAAGAGATTATCAATTAATCAAAGAAAACGATAATATTATGGTTTGTATAAGTGGTGGTAAAGATTCATTTTTACTTGCTAAATGTATAGAAGAATTACAAAAACATGGTGATATTAAATTTGATGTACATTATGTTACAATGAATCCTGGATATAATGAAAAAAATAAAAAGAAAATAGAAGAGAATGCTAAAATATTAAATATACCACTAGAAATGTTTAATAGTGATATTTTTGCCATTGCTAATAAACTTAATCCCGAAAATCCTTGCTATTTGTGTGCAAGAATGAGAAGAGGATACTTATATAGTAAAGCCGAAGAACTTGGTTGTAATAAAATCGCTTTAGGTCATCATTTTGATGATGTTATTGAAACAACTCTTTTATCAATGTTTTATGGAGCAGAGATAAAAACAATGATGCCTAAACTTCATAGTGATAATTTTAAAGGCTTAGAACTTATTCGTCCTCTTTATCTAGTTAAAGAATATTCTATTAAAGCATGGATGAAATATAATAATTTAGAATTTATTAATTGTGCTTGTCCTTTAACTGAAAATTGTGTAATAGATTCTGATTTAGTAGATGATGATAGTGAAGTAGGAAGAAGACAAGCAATGAAAATATTAATTAGAAAATTAAGAAAAGAGGGTAAGAATATTGATAATAATATTTTTACAGCCTTAAATAATATTAATATGAATTGTATTTTAGGTTATAAAAAAGATGGTAAGTACACATCATTTTTAGATGAATATGATGATAAAAGATAGTAATTTTTAGAGAATACTTTGTAAATTTACTGCTTGAACGTGGATATAAATTAATGCTATTATAATTTGAAAATTCAAAAAGGTTATTTTTTTAAAATTATTCTTTTGAAGATAATTACTAACAATACTTACTTTATTTTTATATTCAAGTAAACACTATTCATTTTCTAAATCGATATGTAAATTTAATTCTTCTTCAGTTGGTAATTCTTTTAAAATTTCAGGCGGTAAATATTCTGATAATTCATATGAACTAACTCCAATAGGTTTATGTATATCTTTTAAAGCATATTCAACCGAAAA
>CANRGA010000037.1 GCA_947630055.1 uncultured Bacilli bacterium | reverse complement strand
CTCTCGGGGGGGGTATTATATAATAATCTTATAAAATAAAGTGCAATGATACGACACATAAAGAGAGGATAAGATTAGATGAAAAAAGTAATAAAAAATAATTATAAGTTGTTAGTAGGAATATTAATAGGATTAGTAATATCAGTAAGTAGTGTATATGCAGTAGAGGCATATATAGAAAGTAATAAAGTATCGTATGATAATCATAGTGAAAAAATAACTAAAAAAGATAATGTCCAAGAAAGTATAGATGAGTTATATGAAAGAAGTGGTATCCATAAAGAAAAGTGGATAGATAAAGAACTTAATGGAGCTGATCCTGTATTAAAAGATCCATTAATACCTGTTGAAATAAAACCCAATGGAGAAGTATATTATGCCAATTTAAATAGTGAATGGTATAACTATAGTGAAAAAAGATGGGCCAATGCTGTAATATTAACAGATACAGCTGGTGAATATTCAGTTGGTGACCATATACTAGAAAAAGATATAGAAAGTTACTTTGTTTGGATACCAAGATATCAATACAAAATATGGGATTTAGGTCAATATAGTGAGGCCTATACTTTCAATAGATTAACAGATGATCAAAGTAATCGAGAAAATGATACTACATTATGGAAATTAGCTGGAAGTAATTCAAAATTAATAGATATCAAGTTTGGAAATATTGAAAACACACCCAAAATGAATGAAAGTGAAGCAAAATTAAATGAATATTATACTCATCCTGCTTTCACTTTAGGAAATAAAGATTTAAATGGTATATGGGTAGGAAAATTTGAAACAGGATATAAAGGTGCTAATAGTAAACAAAATGCTCAATTAAATAGAGAGGAACCTACGAGTATAATAATAAAACCAGATGTATATTCATGGCGTAATATATCAATAAAGAATATGTTCATGAATTCGTATAATTACAAACGAATTTTAGACAGTCATATGTTAAAGAATACAGAATGGGGAGCAATAGCATATTTATCTCACTCTGCATATGGAATAGGGAATGAAGTAAATACAAATAATTCAGCCGATTTTAAAACAGGATATTCTACAACATCTAATATTGACCAAAGAATATATCCAGGAATAGCCGTTGAAAGTACTGATATGATAAATATTCAACCATGGAATACTGCTTTTGGATATTTGGCATCTACTTCCGGAAATATAAGTGGTATATATGATATGAGTGGTGGTGCTTGGGAATATATGGCAGCTTGTGTAAAGGGTCAAGTTGGTAGTAGTGACTTTAATATAAATGAATTAGAAAAACAGATAACCGATGGATATATAGATGAATATTTAGCTGATAGTTCAAGAGAATCATATAATAAAAGAATATTAGGAGATGCTACAGGAGAATTAGGACCATTTTATAGTTATTTAGAAAGTAGTGGCTGGAGCGGTCTTCATAGTAGTTGGTATGCAGATAACTCTAATTTTATTGATTCATCAAATCCTTGGCCTTTTCGCGGTGGTATTAACAGCGATGGTGTTTTAACAGGTCAATTTTATTTTTCTTCATGGACTGGTTCTGAATATGAATATTATAGTTTCCGTATTGCACTTGCAGTTCAATAAAAAACTGATAGATTATAATTCTATCAGTTTTATTTTTCTACTTTTATATCTTTTTTATCAAATGTTTTAGCTAAAATACCATTTCTTAAAAGTATCTCATAACTTTTTGGTTCAATAATTAAATCAAATTCACCAATAAATTCATATATTTTTGGCTTAAAACCCAATTTAAATCTATTTAAACCACTATAAGGATTATCTACTTCAAAATTACCTACAACACCATTAAGATCTAAATAATCATAATTATCTTGATAATATTTAATAATACTATAATGTAAGAAATAATTTGGAGCAAATCTTTTATAACTTTTATCAAATGCACTAAATATAATACTTACCATATTATTATGTTTAACAACAAGTGCTCCAGCTAGATAAATTTTTTCATTATTAGTAATTCCTTTAGTTGCTTCCATAATATCATTTTTATATGATAATAATACTTTATCACTATTCATTTTAGCATTGATATTTCTTTCTTTATTACTTCTAGCTAATTTTTCATTTAATTTAGAGTTTTTACTTGCTTCTTCATCATAAACATATTGGCTATTTAATAAAAATTCGTTATAATCAATTGATACTAAGAATAAATCAATATTATCATTTTTAGAAAATACAGTATAATAATCTTGATAATAATATTCATTATTATCTTTTTTATTTTTCATTAAATTATAAAAATCTTTGATTTTATCTTTGCTTACTAATTCAAATTTTAAACCTTTACGAATACCTTTTTTAATTTTATTTTTAGTATTTTTATCTAAATTATCACTATTGTATTCTTTTAAATTAATAAAAGCATTATATCTTGGTAGTTGAGCTTCAAAGTATAAATTATCAGCTAATTTTTTGTAACCATTATTAGTTAATGTATCAATAATATTTTTATTATCATTGTAAGTTATAAGGAAATCTTCAGTATTTATTTTTCCAATTGGTACATTAGGATTTATTTTAATAAATATAACATTTTTTTCATAATAATAATTTTTAATTTGTTCAGTAAATTCTTTTACTAAACTAATATCATTGTAATCTAATAAAAATCCTCTAGGAGCATAACCATAGAAACATTTAATCCCAATGGGTTTTAATAAAATTAAAGATGCAGCATGAATATTATTATTGTCATCTACTAAACCTATTAAATCATAATCATATCCATTTTCTGCCATTAACATACCATAATTAGCAGTTTGATAAAAATTAGATAATGGATTATTTTGTTGAAAAGCAGTGAATTCTTCAATACTAAGAGTCCTTAAATTCATACTTCATCTTCCTTTTTTCTTTCCGATGCTTTATTATAACATAAATTTCTTGATTAAGAAAGAAAAAATTAGTATAATTAAATAGGTGATAGTATGTTTGGTAAATTATTAGGAGAAGTAAAAGGAATATTTAATGCTATAACAATAGCAGAAATGGTAGATGCTCTAGTTTATGTAATTATTGGGTTATTGTTTTTCTTTAATCCAACTTTGAGTTTTACTTTAGTTGCTGTTTTAACAGGTATAGTATTAATTATTAATGGTGTTATATCAATTTGTTCATATTTTAAAAGATCAAATATCGATTTATATAATTATAATTTAATATTTGGTATTTTATTAGTTATAGTAGGAATTGTTACATTATTTATGAATTATTTAGTAGCTATAACTTTAGGTATTTATTTAATTATAATTGGAGCTCAAAAGTTATGTTATGGTTTAATTTTAAGAAAATTTGATGAATCAAGTTGGATTACAGTATTTATAATTGGTTTCTTATTCTTTATATTAGGAGTAGTTACTATATTTACTAGTCCTGATGCAGTAGTAAAAGTAGCTGGTATATGTTTACTTGGTTATGGTTTAATTAATTTTGTTAATACACTTTTGCTTAGAAGAAGAGCACAATACTTCTTATCATAAGTTGTTTTTAAAGTAAACTAGATGTGTCAAACATCTAGTTTTTTATTGTTAAAGAAATAGTTATTGGTTATACTAAAATTATAAAGGTGGTAATGTATGAATATAAAGGAAATAGTGGCTAGAGAGATACTTGATAGTAGGGGTAATCCGACAATTGAAGTAGAAATGACTTTAGCTAATAATATAAAATCTGTTGCTAGTGTGCCAAGTGGGGCATCAACTGGATCAAAAGAAGCATTAGAATTAAGAGATAATGATTTAGGAAGATTTCATGGTAAAGGAGTACTAAAGGCAGTAGAAAATGTTAATACTATTATTAGAAATGCTTTAATTGGCCAAAAAATAGATCAAGTTTTTGTAGATAAAACTTTACTTAAATTAGATGGAACACCAAATAAAAGTAAACTTGGAGCTAATGCGATGTTAGCAGTATCTTTAGCAAGCTTAAAATGTTTAGCTAAACTTCAAAATAAAGAACTATATGAATATGTTACATATGGTAAAGTAAGTTTACCTATTCCGATGATTAATATTGTAAATGGTGGCGTTCATGCTGATAATAATTTGGATATTCAAGAATTTATGATAGTTCCCATTATGAAAGGGGAAGCAAGAAGAATAGAGGCTGCTAGTGAAATATTTCATACTTTAAAAAGTGTTTTAAAGAAAAAGGGCTATAGTACTGGTGTTGGTGATGAAGGTGGCTTTGCTCCTAATTTAAATAAAACAACAGAAGCTCTAGATTTAATAATGGAAGCTATTAATGAATCAAATTATCATCCTGGTAAAGATGTATTAATTGCTCTTGATGTTGCAGCATCAGAACTTTATGATAAAAATAAAAATATTTATAAAATAGATGGTATGGAACTAACAAGTAATGACTTAATTAAATATTATGTTAGTTTGGTTAGAAATTATCCAATTATTAGTATTGAAGATCCTTTTTATGAAAATGATTTAGAAAGTTTTGGAGTTTTAACTAAACTTATTGGTGATAAAATTATGTTAGTTGGTGATGATTATTTTTGTACTAATGCAACTCTTTTAGAAGCCGGTATAAAGGTAGGAGCAGGTAATGCTATATTACTTAAAGCAAATCAAATTGGTACTATTTCTGAAATGACTAAAACAATTATAACTGCCAAGAAAAATGGCTATAAAACAGTTATTTCTCATCGTAGTGGTGAAACAGAAGATACCTTTATTGCTGATCTTGCAGTAGGATTTGGTATTCCATTTATAAAAACAGGTTCAGTTTGTAGAGGCGAGAGAATAGCTAAATATAATCGCTTAATGAAAATTGAAGCTGAATTAAACAAGTAAGAAAAGTCTCTTAAAAGAGATTTTTTATTTTATTTATAAAAAGATATTATTATGCTATTTCTTATTTTTATTGTATAATTAATTTGGTAGTGAGAATATGATTAAAAATTTATTATTGATTTTTACTGATCCTTTTAATGTTTTATTTATGGTTATAATTATTTTAATAACTATTTATTATGCCAAAATAATTGGTTATATGGGTGAGTTTTGGGTTAGGCAAGAATTAAAAAAATTAAATAAAAAAGAATATATAATTTTAAATAATATTATGCTAAAAGAAAATAATGAAACACATCAAATTGATCATATAGTTTTATCCAAATATGGTGTATTTGTTATTGAAACTAAAAATTATAGTGGATTAATTAAAGGAAATAAATATAGTAATGAATGGATGCAAATACTAGGAAGAAATAGGTATTATTTTAAAAATCCTATTTATCAAAATTATGGCCATATTAAAACTTTAAGTAGTATATTAAATTTAGAAGACCAGTATTTTATATCTATAATTTGTTATTCTAATCATTCTAAGTTAAAAGTTAATGATAAAAATGTTATTAATTTGGATTTTTTAAATAAAACTATATTAAATTATAATGATATTATCTTAGATAAAAATTTAGATGAATTAAAAACTATTATAATGCAAAATAATATTGTTGATAAAAAAATACGCAAAGGACATGTGAAAGAAATAAAGTCTAAAATAAAAGATCAAAATGCTTTAATTGAAAATGGGATTTGCCCTAAATGTGGTGGAAATTTATTAAAAAAGCATAGTAAATATGGTTATTTTTTAGGATGCAGTAATTATCCAAAATGTCGTTTTATAAAAAATATTAAATAACTTAATAGGAGTTTTATTATTTTTATTGTATAATTAATTTGTAGGTGATTTTTCTATGTTAGTAAGTAATAATTGGCAAGATTATAAAATACTTAAAACAAGTAAGGGGATGAAACTTGAAAGTTGGAAAGATATTTTACTTTTAAGACCAGATCCTGTAATTACTTGGGATTTAGGTGATTTTTCCAAATATAAAATAAATGCTATTTATCATCGTAGTAATACTGGTGGAGGTCATTGGGAAAATAAACTAAAAACACCTGAAAATTGGATAATTAATTATAAAGATTTAAAGTTTTTAATTAAAGAAATGGGCTTTAAACATACAGGTATTTTTCCTGAACAAGCATGTAATTGGGATTATGCCATGAATAAAATAAAGGAAAGTAATAGAGAAATAAAAGTATTAAATTTATTTGCCTATACTGGAGGTGCTACGGTTGCTTGTCTTAAAGCCGGTGCTAAAGTTACTCATGTTGATTCATCTAAAGGAATGATTGAATGGGCAAAAGAAAATGTTAAACTTAATAATTTAGAAGATAAACCAGTTCGTTATTTAGTTGATGATGTTATTAAATTTGTGAAAAGAGAAATTAGAAGAGGCAATAAATACGATGCCATTATTATGGATCCACCTAGTTATGGGAGAGGCGCTAATGGTGAGGTTTGGTCACTAGAAAATGACTTAGAAAACTTAATTAAATTATGTAAGGAAATATTAGATGATAATTTTTTATTCTTTATAATTAATACTTATTCAACTAATCTACCTAATGTATCTTTAGAAAATATTTTAAAAATTAATTTTAAAGATAAAAAAATTCTAGTAGATGATTTATGTTTACCAATAGAAAATAGTAATTTATATTTATCTTGTGGTATTACAGGAAGAGTAGAAAATGAATAATTTAAACATTTTATATGAAGATAATCATCTAATAGTAGTAGAAAAGAAACCTAATATCTTATGCCAAGGAGATTATACTAAAGATTTAGATTTACTAGCCATGATAAAAAGTTATTTAAAAGAAAAATATCAAAAGCCTGGTAATGTTTATTTAGGGCTTGTCCATCGTTTAGATAGACCGGTTGGTGGTATTATGGTTTTTGCTAAAACTAGTAAGTCTGCATCTCGTTTATCTAAAATGATTCAAAATCATGAAATGGTAAAAGAATATTTGTTAGTTTGTTATGGCAATTTAAATAAAAAAGGTATAATGGAAGATTATATTGAAAAGGTAAATGAAAAGAGTATTATTACTAATAAAAAACAAGGTAAATATGCTAAATTAGAATATGAACTAATAAAGAAACATAATAACTTAAATTTAGTTAAAGTTAATTTAATTACGGGACGTCATCATCAAATTCGTTTGCAATTTGCAAGTAGAGGATGTCCTTTATATGGTGATCAATTATATGGTAAGGAAGATCGAAAACAAATTGCTCTTTTTGCTTATCATTTAAAATTTAAACATCCGGTTAAAGATGAAGTAATGGATTTTACTTTAATGCCAAAGGGTGGAATATGGAGTGAATTTAATGAAGATACAAAATAATATAATAGAAAATTTAGCTCATACTTTAAATATTAGTGTTAAAAGTGTTGAAGCGACTTTAAAATTATTAGAAGAAGGAAATACAATTCCGTTTATTGCAAGATACCGAAAAGAGGTTACAGGTAATTTAGATGAAACAGTTATTAGGACAATTGAAACTGAATATACTTATGGTGTTAATTTACAAAAACGAAAAGAAGAAGTAATTAGACTTATTGATGAAAAAGGTTTGCTTACTGATGAGATTACCAAAAAAATAGAAGAAGCCCAAAAGTTAGTTGAAATTGAAGATATTTATCGTCCTTTTAAAGAAAAGAAAAAAACTAAAGCAACTGAAGCAATTAAAAATGGTTTAGAGCCTTTAGCTAAAATAATTATGAGTTTTAAAGTAAATGGAAAACTAGAGGATTTAGCGAAAAAATATTTGAATAGTGAGGTTAAAACGGTAGATGAAGCGATAGAGGGTGCTAAATATATTATTGCCGAATGGATTAGTGATAATGCTTCATTTAGAAAACAAATTAGGTACTTAACATTTCATAATGGTGTTCTTACTAGTAAAAAGAAAAAGAATGCTATAGATGAACTTAAAACTTATGAGATGTATTATGATTTTAAAGAAGAAGTAAAATATATTAAAAAATACCGCGTTTTAGCCATTAATCGCGGAGAAAGTGAAGGAGTATTAACAGTAAGTATTTCCATAGATGAAAATATAATTTTAGACTATTTAAAGGAAAAGGTTATTAAAGATAAGATTAATAGTGAATTAACACTCGTAGTAGAAGATGCAATTAAAGATAGTTATAAAAGATTAATCGCTCCATCTATTGAAAGAGAAATTAGAAGTGAATTAAAAGATAAAGCGGAAGATGTAGCAATCGATAATTTCTGTGCTAACTTAGAAAAATTATTAATGCAACCACCTATTAAAGAAAAAGTTATTTTAGGTTTTGATCCAGCCTATAGAACTGGCTGTAAACTAGCAGTTTTAGATAAAACTGGTAAGCCTTTAAAAATTGCCGTAATTTATCCACATGAACCTAAATGTGAATATGAAAAAAGTAAAGAGACAGTTTTAAAATTAATTGATGATTATAAAATAGATGTTATTGCCATTGGTAATGGTACTGCCTCAAGAGAATCCGAAAGTTTTATCGCCGATGTCATTAAAAGTGCTAAAAGAGATGTGGAATATATTATTGTAAGTGAAGCGGGAGCATCAGTATATTCCGCAAGTAAACTAGCTATTTCTGAGTTTCCTAACTTGCATGTCGAAGAACGTAGTGCTATTTCAATTGGGAGAAGACTAGCAGATCCTCTATCTGAACTAGTTAAAATAGATCCGGAAAGTATTGGGGTTGGTTTATATCAACATGATGTTACCAATAAAAAATTAAAAGAAAGTTTAAATTTTATTACGCAAAAAGTAGTTAATCAAGTTGGTGTTAATTTAAATACTGCATCTCCTTCAATTTTACAATATATTTCTGGTTTAACTAAAAGCGCTATTGATAAAATAATCAACTTTAGAGAAAATGTTCATCCATTTACTAAAAGAGAAGAATTATTAAAAGAAAAAATATTATCTAGTAAAATTTATGAACAAGCTATTGGTTTTCTAAGAGTACTTAATGGCGAGAATGTCTTAGATACTACAAGTATCCATCCAGAAAGTTATAATGTTACTTATGATTTACTTAAATATTTAAATTTAGATATTAACAGCATTGGCACAGAAGAGTTAAAAAATAAAGTTAAAGATTTAGATGTTTTAAAAGTAAGCAAAGAATTAAATATTGACAAATATACTCTAGAAGACATAATTAATTCTTTAATACAACCAAATAGAGATCCAAGAGATATGTTACCAAAACCGCTACTTAAAAAAGATGTTCTTCATTTAGAAGATTTAAAAGTAGGTATGAAACTACAAGGAACAGTTAGAAATGTTGTTGATTTTGGCGCATTTGTTGATATAGGAATTAAAAATGATGGTTTAATTCACATATCTAAAATGAGTGATAAATTTATTAAACATCCATCAGAGATATTATCAGTTGGTGATATTATAGATGTTTATGTCAGTGATGTTGATTTAGCCAAACAAAAAGTATCTTTAAGTTTAAAAGAAGTATAACTTGCAATGAATAATTTGTAAGTTTATAATATTTAACTATCTAGGAGGTTTTATGGATATAGGTCAATTATTAAGGTTAAGAGGAATAGAAACCCAAATTACAGAAATATTTTTTAGAGAAAAGTTATATTCTGTAAAGCATAAATTTCAAATAGAATATTTAGAAAAAATTTATTTTGCTTCAGACATTAAATTTACAGGTTTAGTATCTAATATTATTTTACAATGTAGTAAAAAGTTTCAAGCAGAAGTTATCTATAATATTTTTGCAAATATGGAAACTGAAAAAGAAAAATATTTGGATACATATATAGAAATTAGTAAATTAATAATTAAAAGTAAAAAAGAAATACAATCTAGAAATATGTATAATTTTCTAAATAATTTAGATAATGAAAATGCTTCTTATGTTTTAAAATATAGTGAATATTTTTTAAAAACAACTGATGAAGATAAATTAAATTCATTATATAGATATTTAACTTATTCTTTAAGACAAAATTTATTAGTTGATGAAGAAAAAGTTAATTTAATAATTGGTGCTAGAAATAAATTTAATAGTGATGCTATTGAAGGTAGTTTAACATTTGGCCCATTAATAGATACAGATTTAGATGGTGAAGCAGCCGAAATATTAAATAGTTCAAGGAAAGAATATAATGCAAAATATGCTAAAAGTTTAGTAAATATTGGAAGTGTTGATGGTTTAAGTGGGGCTATGATAGTAAATGAATCAGAAACAAAATATAAAGCTGAACAAGTGCATAGTATTATATCCCTTTATGCTAATACTGATGAAATAAAAAGATCTTTAGAATTTGCTGCACTAATTAATAGTGTACATACAAAATTAGAAATAGATTTAATTTATTTATTAAGTCAAAATAGTTATTTAAATAAATTAGGTATAGATTTACCTATTGCAAGAATTATAGCAAATGCTACAGAATCTGAATATGATGCAATTATAATTTGGGAATGTTTAAAGGATGAAGAAAATAGAAAAAATGCAATTAATGGTTTTGTTTCATTAATTAAAAACATTAATCCTAAAAGTAGGCAAAAGGCTGAAAATATAATTAATTTGGTTTTAATGAAAGCCCAAAATAAACCTATTCATCTTGATGTAGTTGATGAAGTAGTAGTAACTAATGAAAAGTTAACAAATAAAGTTAAAAAATTAATAAATAAAAAATTAAAAAAATAAAAATACTGGAAGTAATTTTCCAGTATTTTATTTTCTATTACATAACTTATCTAAAGATACATTATATTTTAAACATATTTCCATAGCAAAGGCTGTTAGTATTAAAGTTTTACCAGCTTCATAAGCACTTATTACAGATTGAGTAGTATGTAACATATTAGCAATTTCTTTTTGAGATAGATTATTTTCTTCTCTTATTTTTTTAATATTTTGCCCAATTATTTTTTTATCTAATACATTGTTATTTTTCATTTTAATTTTTTTGTTGGAAATACCTATTATATAATCCATATTAATTTCAAAATAATTACATAATTCATTTAATTTTCTTAATGGAATAATTTTTGCTTTAGTTTCCCATCTAGCATAATTGGGTTGGCTAACATTTAGTTTTTTAGCTAAATCTTTTTGTTTTATATCATGTTCTTCTCTAATATCTTTCATTTTATCAAGTAAAAATTCATTAATCATTTAAAACACCTTAATAAAATTTTAATGTGTTTAAAGAAATAAATGTCAATTATATACACATATACGATTTTTATAAATTGGAAGAAAATTAGCAAGATAAACAATTTAAAAAATATATTTATTATGGTAAAATATTTATTAGGAAGTGATTATTAATGAGTGCAAGAACTAGATTTGCTCCATCTCCAACAGGATTTATGCATATTGGAAATTTAAGAACTGCTATTTTTGAATATTTAGTAGCTAAACATGATGGAGGAGAATTTTT
>CANRGA010000036.1 GCA_947630055.1 uncultured Bacilli bacterium | reverse complement strand
TTAGGAGATAAGTTTTAGGGGTGTTACATATAATAATTTTTATCACTTTAAAAAATTCAAATTAATCTGAAAAAATTCAAATTTGAAATTAACATTTAATTTCCATAATAATATATATTATCTATTATATATTATGTCGATATAGTAAATATGGTTAGGCTTTTATAATGAAATTAAAATAATTATAGATTTATTTTTAAATAAAATCATTAAAAAGTCATTATAATTTCTAACATTATTATATATTTTCTTGATTATTATGTTAAAATAATTAGTAACACATTTATTTTTAGAAAGGAGATATTTAATGAATAATTGGCATCCAATTCCCCAAAAAATCAAAAATTGGAATATGGACATTGACTACGTTATGTTTGTAGATGAAAATGGTAATGGAAGCAGAATAAATAACATATTTAAAAAAATAAATAATCAAATTCCAATAAACATTGATGAAAAGTATTTCACAATAACCGGTTGTATTTTTGAAAAAAATAATTACTCTATTGTTAGAAATAATATTAGAAAATTAAAAGAAAAATATTGGATTGATGGATTTTATAATGATACTAAAAATAGCGATTCAAGATATGTTTGTTTGCATTCAAGAGAAATAAGACGTCATGATGGTCCATTCAACGATAGCCTTATCAATTATAAAAATTTTATAGACGATTTAAGCAAAATATTAGCCCAAGTTAATTGTAAAATTATTTCAATTTCTATTAATCTTGAAGAATATATAAAAAAAGGAAATCTTGAAAACGTTTATGAAAAAGCTTTTGATTTATTATTAGACCGTTATATATATGCTACCAAAAATAATAAAAAAGGAATTATAATGTTAGAATCTCGTGGTAAAAGTGAAGATAAAATTTTGCTTAATCACATTTATGATGTTATACATAATAAAGGTAGAGCCAAAATATCCACTAAAGAATTTGAAGAAAAGATAATAGGAGTCTATTTTAATCCGAAATGGTACGGAGGACACTCATCCACTTTTGTTGGATTAGAAATAGCAGATTTGTTTTCATACCCCATTCATCAATATGTAAAATACAAGAAAGAAAATTTATCATTTATAACTATTAAAGAAAAAATAGTTGGGTATCCTAAATTTAATAATAAAGGAATTAAAATTTTCCCAAAAGAAAAAGAGGGATAAACCCATCTATTCCCGTACGCTATACAACGTACCCCGAAGCATTCGCTTCCATGACTAAATATTACCATAAATAATAATATTTGTCAATAATAGTATATGTAAATAATTAGTTTCTTATTCAAGTGTAAAATTATTAAATAATAAAAAGCCTAATAAATTAAAAAAGGCTTTTTTAATAATCTAAATGGTGGCTCCAGCGGGAATTGAACCAGCGACACAAGGATTTTCAGTCCTCTGCTCTACCGACTGAGCTATGAAGCCATAAATGTCTAAATAAATCTAAATAGAGTAGAATAGGTAGAAATAAAATGTATCATTTCTGTCCATAAACTGTCCATAAAGTATTTATTTAAGCATACCTTTTTTATATCAAGCTCTAGTAATATAAGGGATAACTTATATTTTCGACAGAACATTGGACAAAGGATTTTCAGTCCTCTGCTCTACCGACTGAGCTATGAAGCCAACAATGGCGGTTCGTACGGGATTTGAACCCGTGATCTTCTGCGTGACAGGCAGACGTCATAGGCCTCTAGACTAACGAACCATGGTTGCGGGAGAAGGATTTGAACCTTCGACCTTCGGGTTATGAGCCCGACGAGCTACCAAACTGCTACCATCCCGCGATAATAACTTTTAAAAATGGCGGAGGAAAAGGGATTCGAACCCCTGCGCCGCTTACACGACCTTCCGGTTTTCAAGACCGGTCCCTTCAACCAGACTTGGGTATTCCTCCATTTCAAAAGGACAAATTGATTATAACATATGTAAAAAGAGTGTGTCAACCTTAAATATAGTAAAAATATATGAAAAAAGTATTGAAATTATTTGAAAAAAAAGTTATAATCAATATTGTCTTAAGCAATTAAGGCACGAAGTGCCCAAGTGGCGGAATAGGTAGACGCACAGGACTTAAAATCCTGCGAGATTTAAACCTCGTGCCGGTTCAAGTCCGGCCTTGGGCACCAGTTTGAATTTAACTCCCTAAAATAGGGAGTTTTATTTTTTTTACCTCTTATTTACCCCTTAAAATTAAATTTGTTTATTATATAGATCCTTTTTAATTTCCGTTATTTCTTTGTTTAAGGCATTAACCATTTTTATTAACATTTGTAAAGTTTCTTCATCAGAGATATTTTTATCTTGACTATTATTTTCATTAAATGATCCAGGAGTTTGTGTTCTACTTTGTAAAAGTTGACCATAAGCTGCATTTGTACATAAATATTGAGAGACTAGCATTAACCAGTTACCTAATGCATTTTGTTCATTTGGAGTAGAATCATCAACTAATAAAACACCAACAATTACAGCACTAAGTGAAAAAATTTGCGGAGAGACTTCTGGTAAACGCAAAATAATCCCTCCTTTATTAAATAATATGTTATTTAAAGTTTTAAAAGTGTCAAAATTTGACAAATATTTTGCTTTTGCTGTCAAATGTGCTTTACACAAAAAAATACCCATAATATAATTTAATTAGATAGGAAAATTGTAATATTTTGTCGAATGAATTTTACTATCAAATTGAAAAGAGGTATAAAAAATGACTAGGATTAATACTAAAAGTAAAAAATCTATTATTAAAAATAAATTTTTTATGTTTCCTATTATGTTTTTAGCAATTCTTATTTTAATTTGTGGTATACAATCTGCATATGCTTATTATTATAAAGAAGATTCATTACCTATTTTATCAAGTCTAGTTGGTGATTTTGATTTAGGCGATGGCGATATTAATATCATAATTTTCAAAGAAACTACAGTAGATAGTGAAGAATTCGTTAAAACATATGCCATTCCTGCTGTAGGATATAGTTTTAATCAAAATAGAACTACTTGTCAAAGTCCTTCTCATCAAAAGGTAATATGTGAAAAAGATAATCCAAATGTTGATTGTCATTACACTTATAATGAAGATACAAAAGATATTGAACTTACAAGTAATCAAAAAGTAACTTGTAAATTCTACTTTGAAAAAGATTATAACAATGATATTGAATTATATATAATGATGCAAGATACAAATGGAACACATTCACATAAAGATAAGATGTATCGTAATGTTGATAATATACCTGCTTATGGTTTTACATTTAGTGAAGGTGAATGTGAAAATGGTTCAACTGTAGAACTTGATCCAGAAACTGGTAAAATTAAAGTGACATCTTCGCAAAAAGATATTTGTTATGCATACTATGATGGAAATTTACAAAATGCTGATATTATAATGAATGTATATGCTCAAAAAGTAGTAGGAGGAGAATATACAAAGATTAACACTATTAATACATCTAAAAAATATAAATTAAATGATGAACAAACTAAATGTAAAAAACAAGATGAAAATCAAACATTATCAGAAATAAAACCAACTTATAGTGGTGGCTTTATTGAACTACCAGAAACAACTGAAAAATTGATTTGTGATGCTTACTTAGATATAGATAGTGGTGCAGAATAAAAGACAAAAAAACTGATTAAGTTCAGTTTTTTATTGGAAATTATTTAAATATTGCAAAATAATAATTTATAAGTTAATATTAATATGGATGCTGATTTAGTTTAGTGGTAAAACAGATGCATGGTAAGCATCAGAGGACTGTTCAATTCAGTCATTCAGCACCATTTATTTTTTTGAAGTTTTGTGCTATAATTAAGAAGTTGCAAATAATATTAATATTGAAAAGTAATAAAGAGGAATAAAAATGAAATTAAGTAAAGAATATAAAGAAATAACAAGTGATATTTTAAATGATGAACATTTTTTAGAGTTAAAAAATTATCGTCATCATGGTACAAATAGATATGATCATTGTAAAAGAGTGTCTCATGTTAGTTTTTTACTTGCTAAAATTTTGAAAGCTAATGTTGATGATGCTGTTAAAGCTGGTCTACTTCATGATTTCTTTTTAGGAAGTACTAGTCAAGAAGAGAATAGCTATTTAAATCATCCTAAAAAATGTGTTGAAAATGCCAAAGAATATTTCAACATTAATGATTTAGAAGCTAATATTATTGAAACTCATATGTATCATTATGCTTTAACTAAAAAAATGTTACCTTTTATAAATCATGATGCTAAAGTTGATGCTAAAGAATATAAACCAACTAGTAAAGAAGGAAAAATTGTTTGTTTAGCTGATTTACTTGCATCTGTCTATGAAGTAGGAGTATTTAAAGTTAGATATAGTGTTTGCTTATATTTATTATTTGTATTTAATATTATAAGATATTAGTAAATAAGGAGAGTTTATGAATACAATACCGAATCATGTAGCAATTATTATGGATGGTAATGGCAGATGGGCTACTGAAAGAGGCAAAAAAAGAAGTGAAGGCCATAAAGAAGGTGCTAAAGCTTTAGAACGCCTTGCTTTACATGCTGAAAAACTAGGTGTAAAAGTATTATCAGTATATGCTTTTTCAACGGATAATTTTAAAAGAAGTAAAGAAGAAGTCGATTATTTAATGAATTTAATAATTTATTACTTAAATAATAAATTACAAACTGTAGTAGATAGAGGCATTAAAATTGTTTTTAGTGGTCGTAAAATTGGCCTTAGAGATGATGTTATTGCAGCCATTGATACAATTACAGATAAAACAAAAAATAATGATAAATGTATTTTAAATATATGTTTAAATTATGGTGCTCAAGAAGAAATTGTTGATGCTTCCCTAAAAGTAGCAGATGATATAAGTACTGGTAAATTAAAAAAAGAAGATTTAAATCGTGATAATTTTTATAAGTATTTATATCAAGACTTACCACCTATAGATTTACTTATTAGAACAGGAAGAGAACATAGATTAAGTAATTTTATGTTATATCAAGCCTTTTATGCTGAAATATATTTTGTTGATACATATTTTCCTGATTTTTTAGAAAATAATTTAGAAGAAGCTATTAGTTATTATCAAAATAGAGATCGTCGGTTTGGTAATGTGAAAACTGATTGAAAAATACCTTTAAATATTTTATAATTAGGCTAGGATGTGATATATATGAATCGTCGAACTTTAGTTGAGTTTGTAACGGCTTGGATTTTAATAGCAGAAGCTGCGATAATAATGATATTACCAATATTTAATATTATGAATATTAGAATCGTATTTATTATTACAATATCTTTATATGGTATTATTCATATGATAAAGAATTTTGCTTTAATAAATGCCAAAGATTTTTCCGGATTTAATTCCGCATTATCGTGTGTTGTAGCATTAGTACTATTATTATTTTTAGATATTAATGATTCACCTTGGAATTTAGCATTAGTATTATTTATTTGGATAATTTTAATGAGCTTAACTAAATTAAAAGAAAGTGATTATTATCATGATCGAAAAAATAAATTATGGGAACTTAATATAGTTAATTTAATTTTATTTATAATTTCTGGTATATTAGCTACTATTAGTTTAAATTATACTGGCGAAATACAAATACTTGTAATAGGATTCTTCTTCTTAATAAATGGTATTTTAGAATTGATGGATCCATTAGCAGCATATTTAATTGAGAAGAAGTAATTCTTCTTTTTTTATGTATTTTTATTTTTCCTAAACATATATTTTAAATGTAAGAAGAAAGGAATATATTATGGAAATTTTAAAAGTATCTAGTAAATCTAATCCTAGTAAAGTAGCTGGTGCTATTGCTAATATCTATCGAGAAAAGGGTAGTGTTGAACTGCAAACAATTGGAGCCGGATCACTTAATCAAGCTATTAAAGCAATTGCTATTTGTCGTGGCTTTGTTGCTCCTACTGGTGATAATTTAGTTGTTATACCAGCATTTAATGATATTACAATTAATGGAGAACAAAAAACTGCTATTAAATTAATAGTTGAAGCTAAATAATTATAAAATTAAAAATAAATAGCGCTAAACTATTTATTTTTTTATCTTATGACAAGGAAATTTCCTTTGCCTTCACAAATTAAACTATTTCTTTCTTGCCATTTATTTGTAACCATTATATCTTGAGGTATTAACACTCTTCTTTGACTATCTACTTTTAATACAGCATCAATATAAGAACAAATATCAATTATTTTTTGCTCATATTGCATATATTCTACAGTACTAGTAGCATTCTCTTGTAGTTTTTGTAATCTTTCTACAATTTCTTTATATTTTCTTAATAAATATAATTTAATATAAGGAAATCCCGTATTATCAATTTTATTGATTAAAGCTATTTCATCATCTTTTTCAGCTTTGGTAAATGGTGGTAAGTAAATACGATTTTTACCATCAATTTTAACACTTTTTCGACCTATTAATAAATCTTCACCATACATAAAAAATCCCCCTCTTTTTTATAGGGAGATATTCTAGCAAATTTAAGGCTTTTTGTCAAATTATCTAATAATATAGTAAGTTATATAAGAAACAGTTGCAATAACAGCTCCTACTATAAATAAAAGTGATATAAAACCAGCTTTTTCCATATTTATTGGTAGATTATCTTCTTCATCAAATATAGTTGGTATATTTTTATTTTCTAAAACTAATCTTTTTTGCATTCCCTTATCACTTTCAATAATTTCACTATGATTATTTATAACTTTATTTATAGTAATAGCAGTAGGAGTCTCTATAAACATTGGATCATATGCTTTATAAATAGGAATACTTAAACACCAAACTCTATCTTTATCATTACTATCATTTTCTAACACACTATCATTTAAACTTAAATATTTTTGCGTATAATTAGTAACAAAATTAATTTCTCCTTCAGATAATTTTTCTTTATATAGAAGCTCTAATACATATATAATTTGAAATGTTTCTCTTGGATCTAAATTAAATATATTAGGATTTAATTCATTTAAAGTAGTATGAGTTAAAGGCATTTTAAAAGTACCATTATAATTTAATATAAGGCTATTAGTATGTATTTGAAATAATTTAGCATTATCGTTGTAATTTTGTAAATATTTTAAATATTCTTCATTACTCATATACTCACCTATTATAATAATTTTAGCAAAGTAATTTGAAAAATACAATTGTTTTTATACGTATTTTATTGTATTATAAAAATTGATTGGGTTATGAAGAGAGAATTAGATGAAGAATTTATTAAATGGCTATCTTCTAAAAAGGGAGAAGATGCAAAAATGCTTGAGTTCCGTCTTAAGTCTTTTGCTATGTTTAAATCTTTAGATAATCCTACTTTTGGTCCAGAAATAAAACTTGATTTTAATAAAATAAATTATTATAAAAGTGATAGTGATAAAGTTACTAATAAATGGGAAGAAGTAGATCAAAATATTAAAAATACTTTCCAAGATTTAGGAGTAATTGAAGCAGAAAATAAATATTTAGATGGTGTCTCTAATCAATATGAAAGTGAAGTAGTTTATCACAAGAATAAAACAGATAAAGATATTATTTTTATGAGTACTGATGATGCTTTAAAAAAATATCCTGAATTATTTTATAAATATTTTAATACTTTAGTTAAATTTGATGAAAATAAATATACAGCTTTAAATGGTGCTTTATGGAGTGGAGGTTCATTTATATACATTCCACCTCATACTAAGTTAGATCGACCACTGCAAAGTTATTTTCGTATTGATTCCGAATCTTTAGGGCAATTTGAAAGAACGATTATTATTGTTGATGATTATGCTGAGCTTGAATATATTGAAGGATGTACCGCCAAAAGTTATTCGACTTCATCTCTCCATGCAGGAGTAGTTGAAATATTTGTGGGAAAACATGCAAGATGTCGTTATTCAACTATTCAAAATTGGTCAACGGATGTTTATAATTTAGTTACTAAAAGAGCCATAGTAGATGAGTCTGGTTTAATGGAATGGGTTGATGGTAATATTGGTTCATCTGTAACAATGAAATATCCAAGTTGTATTTTACAAGGTGATAATGCCGTAGGTAGTAGTCTATCTATTGCTTATGCAAAAAATAATCAACAACTTGATGCTGGTGCCAAAATGATTCATTTAGGTAAAAATACTAAAAGTAATATTATTTCTAAAAGTATTGCGGAATCTGGCGGTTTAAGTAATTATCGTGGTTTAGTTAAGATTACGAAAAACGCTACTAATTCTATTGCTAAGGTTAAATGTGATACTTTAATATTAGATAATATATCTAGTAGTAATACTTATCCTAAAAATATTGTGGAAAATGATAGTAGTACTCTTGAACATGAAGCTACTATTTCTAAGGTAAGTGAAGAAAAATTGCATTATTTAATGAGCAAAGGTTTATCGGAAGATAAATGCAAAGAATTATTAGTTATGGGTTTCATTGCCGATTTTAAAAAAGAATTGCCTATGGAATATGCGGTAGAACTCAATAGATTAATAAAAGATTAAAGTTACTAAATGTTTATAATTAGTGACTTTTTTAATGCTAATTTTTAATTAATTGGTAATTTTTAATATCTAAATATCTCTCCTTTAGTAGTTAGGATATCTTTTTAATATGTGCTATTTTTTTATTGAAAGGAGGTTTTATGTTGAATAATGTTATTTTAGTTGGTAGATTAACACAAAATCCAGAAATAATTGAAATTGAAGATGGCAAAAAAGTAACAACAGTTATATTAGCTGTTAATCGTAATTTTAAAAATGCTGATGGTATATATGATACTGACTTCATTCGTTGTATTCTTTGGAATAGTGTAGCTTCTACTACAACAGAATATTGTCGAGTAGGAGATGTAATTGGTGTTAAAGGAAGATTACAAACTAGTAAATATGAAGATGAAAATAAAAAGACTCATTATATTACAGACGTTATTGCAGAACGAGTTACATTTCTATCAACTAATAAGAAACATGAAGAAGCAAATGAAGATAGTAGTACTAAGAAAGGTGAATAGCCTTTCTTTTTTTGAAAAATTCTTGACTCTCGGGGGGGGTATTATATAATAATCTTATAAAATAAAGTACAATGATACGACATATAAAGAGAGGATAAGATTAGATGAAAAAAGTAATAAAAAATAATTATAAGTTCATATTAGGTATGATATTAGGATTAGTAATATCAGTAAGTAGTGTATATGCTGTAGAGGCATATATAGAAAGTAATAAAGTGTCATATGATAATAGTAAAAGTAAAGGTAGTTATAAAGAAGTACAAAGTTCAATAGATGAGTTATATGAAAGAAGTGGAATACATAAAGAGAAGTGGATAGATAAAACCCTTAATGGAGCTGATCCCGTATTAAAAGATCCGTTAATACCAGTAGAAATAAACCCCAATGGTGATGTATATTATGCCAATTTAAATAGTGAATGGTACAATTATTCTGAAAAGAGATGGGCTAATGCTGTAATATTAACAGATACAGCTGGTGAATATTCAGTTGGTCAGCATATACTTGAAAAAGATATAGAAAGTTACTTTGTATGGATACCAAGATATCAATATAAAATATGGGATATGGGAAATTATACAACTGCGCCAAATGGAAATACATTAACAAATCAAGATTATGCAACATCAACAACGCAAGCGTTAAATAGATCAACCATAATAGATATAAAGTTTGGTAATTTAAGTGCAATACCAAAGATGAGTGAAAGTGATGCTAAATTAAATGAATATTATACTCATCCCGCATTCACATTAGGAGAAAAAGATTTAAATGGTATATGGGTAGGAAAGTTTGAAACAGGAGGCACTATAGATAGTCCAATAATTAAACCGAGTGTTGAATCATTAAGGAATAAAACAGTAAAAGAATTCTTTAATGCTGGAAAGAGTTTTGCAACTGGATTAGATAGTCATATGATGAAGAACACTGAGTGGGGTGCTGCAGCATATCTTTCTCACTCTCAATATGGAATAGGAAATGAAGTAAATATAAATAATACAGAAGATTATTATACAGGTTATAGTGCAGCACCAAACACAGATCAAAGTTCAAGAGAAGGAACATATGCGGTGCATACAGAAGCATCAGCAACACAACCTTGGAATACTCCAACCGGATATTTAGCATCAACTACAGGAAATATAAATGGTATATATGATATGAGTGGTGGAGCTTGGGAATATGTTGCGGCGTATAGAAAAGGTAGCACAGATGAAAATAAAAGTGGATTTAATGAAGACGAAATAATAGAACAAATATCAGTTGGATATATTGATGGCTATGCTGCTGATAGTTCAACAACAACTTATAATAAAAGAATACTAGGCGATGCTACGGGAGAATTAGGTCCATTCTATAGTTATTTTGATAAAGATGGAGGGCATCGAATTCATAATAGCTGGTATGGAGATGGAGCTGAAATAGTTGGCTCGGCGTCTCCTTGGTTTGCTCGAGGTGGAGGTACAGTTGATGGTGGCCTTACTGGCCAGTTCTTTTTCCGTAGGAATACTGGTGAAGTCAATGATAGTGGTGGATTCCGTCTTGTTCTTACTCCAACAAAATAAGATTAAAATTGACAAAATCAATTGTTATGCTATAATATCATTTAATTCCAAAAGGGGGATTATATGATGAATAAAGAAAAACAAAAGAAAATATTAAATTTTATAAAAAGTAGTACATTTTGTAATGGCTTTTTAATACTATGTTCTTTAATAGGAGCAGGAATTAGTCTAACTGAATTCAATGCTACATCTGGATTAGATGTTATTAATATTTTAGGATTTCCAATTGCCTTTACAATTGGTGTTAATGGTTTAATTTTTATACCTATGATTTGCGAAAGAAAATTAGCTGAATTAGAAGAAATTAAAACAGAAAAAATAGATAATCCAGAAACAAGTAAAAGTAATGATATTCAATTAGAAATTGTTAAAAAAACTAATAGTAGTGAACAATTAATTAATACAATTGATAACATATTATTAGCAAATTCTAGTATAGGAGTAAAAATAGATTTATTACCAGAATGGCAAGAATACTTAGAAAATACTTTTATTGATGCAAGTGGTATAAAACTTGTTCAAGAATTGATTTATTATTTAATGTTACTTAATAGTTTACCATTAGAAAAAGTTGTTCCTCTATTAAAAGAAAGAGAAGATATATTAGATTTATTAATTCATTTTAGTAACAATGGTGAGTATTTAGCTAAAGAATTAAATAGAGAAATTAAAGATATAAAAAGAGAGAGAACTATTTAGTTGTTTTGAAGTTGTAAGATAAAAGTGTACACAAAAAAAGTGTATGCTTTTATTTTTGATATAATTAAGATGAGGAGATGATA
>CANRGA010000035.1 GCA_947630055.1 uncultured Bacilli bacterium | reverse complement strand
CACGCTTTCTGTTTATTTTAGCGTCTTCATTGACGGTTTTTGTCGTGAACAAAATTTATGTTTTTATTTTCAACCTTTACTCACTTCCTTTTATTATCCCATATATGTTACATCAGATCTAGTATCAGCAAAGCCATTATTTTTAAAGATTGAGAAATACTTATCATCTTGACCACTTATATGTAATATTAAATGATATCCTGAAACATATTCACCAAATTCCATACCAGAATATTTTTTTGTTTCAAAAGTACAATCAGTTGTATCTATCTTATAGTCATTATCTTTATAACTACAAGTATTATCGGTATTTAAAGTAATATCGACAAAAGAATTTTTATATCTACCATATTTTAATGTATATTCGCCTGCAGTAATTACTTTACTTTCTTCTTCTTTAATTTTTGCTTTTACTTCTTCTACTTTTTTATCTGTTTCTTCTTTTATTTTATCGGTTACTTGATTTACTTCTTTTTCTTCAACTAAATTATAAACGATATCTTTAGCTTTAGAAATATCTTCAACTTTTGCTTTAGTTACCTCATCTATAAGAACATATTTTTTCTCAAATTCTGATTTTGTTAAAATTTTCGCAACACCATTTCCATAAGCATCTTCAACAAATAAATCAATTAATCTAATTTCTATTTTACCATCTTCTATTTCATGATAAAATACCCACTCATATTTTTCATTCTCTATATTATATAAAAGTTTTAAATCATAATTATTACCTCGAGCAGCACTATATTTATAATCAGAATTTTCATCAAGATAAACTGTTCCAATAGCGCCATCCGAACTATCTCCTTCAACATCTGATCCTTGACCTAATAAAACCATAATTGGTTCAACAAAAGTATCTAATTTAATAAAGGACACTTCAAAATCTTTTTGCTCTGTAAACAAACTATGATCACCAGAAATATATTCAGCATACTTCTCTTCCCAATCCTCTTTTAATTCAATTTCTTTTTTATTATTTTTAGTATTATTTCCACACCCTATTAAAGTTAAAGATAAAACACTAATTAATAATATACTTAACACTTTTTTCATAAACTCACACACTCCTTAATTATATTTTTTTGTTTAATTGTCTATAACTAATAAATATACAGCTTATACTAATTAGTATAAGTGATATAAATACATTTATATCATCACCTGTTTGAGGTGGCAAAACATCATTAGTATTAACATCTTCTTTTTTATCTACTACCTTACTTATAGGAATAGTTTTATCACCAATGTATTTAGCATTAATGGTAAATCCACTATTATCACCAATAACTTCATATTCATAATCTTTGGTATTATCTAATTTTAAATTATATTCTATTTGTTCTTTCCCAAAAGAATATTTAATATTTTTAAATAATTCTAAATCAGTTTGCCATTTATCTAAATTTATCTCTTCTTCTACTTCATCATATTGATTAATTGTTTTAATTAATAATTTACTAGGTCTTTTTTGATAAAGATTATTATCATCTAACCAGTTAACCTTTATAGGTACTTTTATTCTCTCCGCTTTATGATTAATTGTATAAATTATATTTCCATCTTCATCTTCTTCAACTGTATATTTATAGGTATCATCAGTTAAATTTTTAACTTCGTCTAAAATACCATATTCATATTCTATTTTATTTAATTCATTATCAGTTACATCAGTAACTAAATATTTAACTAATTCCATTATATAACTATATTCATCTACTTTTAATTTTACTGTACCATCGACACTATAATAGGTATCTATTGTATTTATTCCTTTCATATAGAAATAAATATAACGATAATTATCACGACCATTATCATCATTAAATATTTCTTTTACAGGAATATCTCTAGATACATCTTTAACTAATGTTATTTCTAAAACATTGGAATCAAAATCATAACAAAATGTAGGAGTAACACAGCCAAGTTGACCCCGTTCAAAAGTATCAAAGCTTTTTATATAACTTCTTGGTAAATTAAAATCTACCGAACTATCAAATTCAAATTTTAAATCTTCATCAGTAGAATTAAAAGGAAAAGATATATTAAATGTCCAATAAGTATAAATACCATTTTCAGTTATTTGAGCATCTTTCTTGTTTAAAGTTAATTCATACTGTACCGTTTTAGTTATGCCACCATTCCAAACTTCTGCTTTTAAAGGTATTGTAATTTCATCAGGACGCATATTAAGTTTATTATGAGCATCAACCCACTTTATTACTACTTTGCCACCATAATCAAAATTCCCTATCAATACTGCTTTTGTCACCATTGGAAATAAAAATAAACAAATTACTACAAATATAAAATTTTTTATCTTTTTCATTTTTTTAATCCTTTCTTTTATTTTTTACTATTTTTCTTCTTTTTATTTTTAATAACTATTATAATTACTACACTTATTAATATTACTAAACCTATAATAGCTATTAAATAATAATTAGACCATTTAAATTTTTTAACATTTTGTTTTTCTTTAACTTCCGTTTTATTTTCTTCTTTAGGAGTTTCTTCTTCTACTTTTTCATCTCTTGTAATATTTAAGATATAAGATGATTCTGATTTATCTTCGGCAGTTACTTTTATGGTAATTATATTTTCCCCAACATTTAATTCATAATCTTTTAAACCATCTACTTTGGCTTTACTAGAATCAGTTTTACCATTTATCGTAATACTACTGGTTTCATATGGTACATTTAAAGTATAGAAATAATTATCTTTGGTAAATTCCAAATCAATTCCTTCAATAGTTAAACTTTTTAAATTACTATTATTTGATTTTTTAGTGGTTGTGATCGTTGTACTTGTTGAACTAGATGAACTTCCTGAACTACCAGATGATTTAGGTTCAGTTATATAAATAAAACCAATTAAGTAAAGATCACTTGCTTCACCTGAACCAATACCTTTACTTCTGTCTCCTTCTCTTTTGCCTTCTCCATCTCCTCTATTTTCCACAACATGCATTGTTTCATCAGAAACTGATACAACAAAAGCTACATGACCATAACCTTGAAAGCCGGAATAAACCGCGATTGAATTTGGTTTTGCATCACTTCCTACTTGATAGCCAGCATTTGCAGCATTGCGATACCAATCAACGGCATTACCCCAACCAGGAAGAGCAATTCCAAGTCTATCATAAGCTTCTTGCCAAGCAACTCTAGTACAAGGAGTACTGACTACCCCATTAAAAGTTTGAGTTCTAGGATATGGATTAGAAGCGGCATAACTGATGGTAGGAATTAATAACAAAAATAATATTATAAATAATCTTTTCTTCATAAATTACCACCGATCACAAACTAAATTATACTCTTCACATAATTTTTCGGATAAAATGCCACCCTCATGTTTACCATAAACACCATAGCCAGGATAAACTACTGTAATTGAGCCACTTAAAGCCTTAGAAATTTCAGAATCTAAACTATCTCTTACACTTTTCATCCCATTATATAAAGTTGTAAATGGTGTTTTGCTAACCGTTATAAATTTATATTTGTAACTAACACCATGATTTTCATTATAACTTGGATAGAGACTACCTACACTAGTTTCAAATATAACTCCCTTATATTTCTTATTTTTAATATTATTTAATATAGTTTTAGCATTATTTTCTTTAGTTGTATCAAATTGTAATTTGTCAAAAGCAGCATACCATTCATTTATTCTTAAATCTAATCCTTGACTAGCTGGATCATCTTCCTTCCAAGAAAGTTCTATCCGACTCTTACCTGCAAGATTTGGAAATATCTCACCTAAATTATTAATAAAATAATAACTAATCGGTTGAGTATAATTTTCATAATCAATAGATGTTGTCATATTTTCATTTAAATTTATTTTATCAATAGTGGAAGTATATTTAGTACTATTACTTGATGTAGATGTTTTTTTGCTACTACTAGAACTACTTGTTGAAGATTTATCTTCCACTTTTTTCCAAGTAGCTGTTAAGGTAATATTTTCATTTATTTCTTTATCAAAATCAAATTCTTCTTCAGCTAATTTCCACCCAGCAAATTCATAACCTTTTCTTTCAGGATTTTCTGGCTTAGTTATTTTTTCTCCCTTTTTAACAGTAATACTAGCTATTGCTGACCCACCATTTGGATTAAAAGTAACTTTAAATTCTTCTACTTCTTCTTTTTGCTTATCTCTATCTTTTTCTTCTATTTTAGATGTATTGGCATTATTTTTCTTACTATTTAAATAAAGAATTGTACATGTAGTGCCAATAGCAGCTAAAATTAAAACTATAATAACTGTTATTATAAATTTTTTGTTTTTAAATAATTTTTTCATAACTCACACTCCCAAAGTTTACTTAAAATATATTTATTAAGTATTTTATAAGTAGATTATACCCCCCCCGATATTTTTTAGTCAATATATATTTTTAATCAATTTTCTTGGCCACAACAACAAAACGCCCATTTTCTCTTGAATATTCACAAGTAGATAAAGTAATTAATTTATCACCATATTTGGCATCTACTCCCGTATCAAATTTTGATGCCTTTTTAGCATTATTAACAAATTTATTATATTCTTCTTCACTTTCGGCATTAACAAAATAATAATAACGAAAAACATTAGTCTCATTGGAATAATATACTCTACTATAGAATATTGCTAATATTTCATAAGTAGCATCTTCTTCTAAAGTAGTTAAATTAATTGTTTTATGTTCTTCATAAAAATCTTTCTTCGCATATTTAATTAATGGTTCAAACATTAAACCATATTTATTTCTGTGACCATATATTTGTAAATTATCACTTTCATTTATTTTGACATCTTTATCAAAATAAATAGCCCCCGCTGATGATTTTTCATTTTTATAATTATGATTTAAATAATAATCATTATCTGTTGTTTGAACTATAGGATAATTGATATCTGTTCCCTCTATTTCTAACCAAGCTATCACATTTTCGTAACTCTTATGTAGTTCTTTTAATTTATTAATTTTTTGTTCATGAATATCTTCTTTTTGATCTATATCATGAAATATATTAGAAACATCTTGATAAGTATTTTTATCTTTATGAGCATGGGATAATTCTACTACTATATATGTTATGCCTAGAATTATAATTAGTAACAATATAATAATTATAATAATTTTTATCGGTTTTTTGAGTTTTCTCTTATGCATAATTTTCCTCTATCTAAAAAGTAGAATTAAGTTTTAAAACTTAATTCTACTAACTATCTATCTTAGTCTTTCTTTAAAACTTTGATTAAACATACACCGGCACATAATACAAGTAAACTGGCTAGTCCTACATAACTTGGTACTCCTAATGTTGGTGTATTATCTTCTTTGACATTACTAAGTGCAATTACAAATGGTGATAATTCATCTACCTCTACTGTTACTTTTCCATCTGTTATTACTTTTTCAAATGTTTCAATTGTACCATTACTCTTTTTATGAAGTACTGTAGCCTTCTCTCCATTATATTTGCTATCTACATTAAATGATACATTTAATTTTCCTTCATAAGCACCATTTAATTTTACTTCAAAAGCTCCAAGTACTTTTTTGCCTTCTAATCTTTCTATTAATTCTTTATATACATCTGCTTTAGTATCTAACTTTTCGACTGTTAAAGAAGAATCATTATCAATTGAACCACTAACAGTAACATTTTTTTCTTCATTAGTAACAGTTGTACCAGCATATTCCATTCTTATTTTTAAAGTTGTATAACCACTATTATCTCTTTCACGAACAATTCCAGTATCATCCCATAAATAAGCATCTGTTTCTTTATAATTTCTAATCAAAAATTCGGAATTTATATAAGATGCAATTGGTGCTCCAACAGGAAAACCTGATCTCCAACTATTATTTTCTTCATCATAAGCAAATAAAATTCCAGAATAATCTAAATAAAC
This sequence comes from uncultured Bacilli bacterium, assembly GCA_947630055.1. Taxonomy (GTDB): domain Bacteria; phylum Bacillota_I; class Bacilli_A; order RF39; family UBA660; genus SIG200. Next base: position 5,944 of record CANRGA010000035.1, on the reverse strand, counting down.
AAAATTACCTTTACTATCTTGACTATGAAAATCATCATCAACACTATATGATCTAGTTCCTGATTGATAAGTCACTAAATCATCTGTGATTGGTGCTATAGTTATGTCTTTTATATCATCTTGAAAATATATTTTAATCATTAAGCTAACAACACCATCATTTACATATGGCACTAATTTTTGCCATAATTCTGGAGTTTCTTTTTCAGTTATATCTGTTTTATTCACTATTGCTTTATATAAATCATAATCTTTTACTTTAACTACAATCTCGTTATTTGCATAAGTAAAATCAAATACATTATTTTGATGAGCAACATTATAACCAACTGTAATATAATCTTCAGATTTTAATTCTGTATTACCTTTATATATCGGATAAATAAGTTCACCTTGATAATTTTCTTGATCTTCAGATTTCTTATATTTTTCATATTCTTCATTAAACTTTTGATAACTTTCTAAAACTTTATCTTTATCAGTAAACATTTCTGTTTTCATTTCTGCCATAGTTACTACTGGTAATAACATAATAGCAAATACTATAGCAAAACATATTTTATTAATTTTTTTCATATTTTTCTCCTAGTCTTTCTTTAAAACTTTGATTAAACATACACCAGCACATAATACAAGTAAACTAGCTAGTCCTACATAGCTTGGTACTCCTAAAGTTGGTGTACTATCTTCTTTGACATCACTTAATGCAATTACAAATGGTGATAATTCATCTACTTCAACTGTTACTTTACCATCTGTTATTACTTTTTCAAATGTTTCTACTGTACCATTGCTTTTCTTATGAAGTACTGTTGCCTTTTCTCCATTGTATTTACTATCTACATTAAATGATACATTTAATTTTCCTTCATATTCACCATTTAATTTTACTTCAAAGGCTCCAAGTAATTTTTTACCTTCTAATCTTTTATTTAATTCTTTATATACATCTGCTTTAGTATCTAACTTTTCTACTGTTAAAGTTGAATCTAAATATTTAGCACCATATACTGTAACACCATTAGGATCATTATATAATGTAGCTTTTTCTAATTCCAATTTAAAAGATACTTTAGTATTATAAATTTCTTCATTTGCTTCATTATAATATTTTACAACATAATATCCTTTATCAAAATTTGATATTGGATGATCTAGGCCAACATTATAACTTTTAGTAAGCCAATCATAACCATCACTTCCAGGCCAATATGTAAATAATACTCCTTCTGCATAATCAAAATAATATTTACCATTTTTTATAAAGTCACTTTCTTCATCATTCTTGCTTGCTGAATATTCTCTATAACTTTCGTCATCTCCCCAATTCTCTCCTAAATCATTTGATATAAATGTTAATTCTATTCTATCTGCTCCTTCAGGAAATGCTAACATAACATTTAAACCAATAACAGCATCAGGAAGTTTATATGTACATTCATCATCAGCACAATCTTCTACCAAAAATTGTGATAATATTTTATCAATACGGCTATCTATAGCAATGTTTTTTTCTGCTATTAAAGCATTATAAACATTTTCATCTTTTACTTTAATTGTAATAACTCCATCTTTAACTGTGTAATCGAATAACTTACTTTGGTTTTCATCTCGCATTGTGACTTCAAGTAAATCATCAGCATTAATTTCCTTGCTAATTTCCTCCGCTTTAACAATTGTTGGTATTACAAATAACATCATTGTTAAACATATTATTGTTGAAAATATACTTGTTAATTTTTTCATTTTTCTCATTCTCCTTTTCTATAAGATTATTATAGTATACCCCCCCCGAAAAAATCAATATACAAATTTCTGTAAACGGGGATTGTAAAAAGATTGCCAAGAATATTATTAGAAATATATTAAATAATAAAAAGATTACCAATTTCTTGATAATCTTTGAATCATAATAAATATTTAATAAATTCTTAATTCTTTTCTGACCCTTGATATTTTAATTCAGCACTTTGATCTATAAAAGTATTATTTTTATTTATATTATAATATTTATCACTTTGTCCAGTTATATGAAATATTATATGATATCCTGAAACATAAGAGCCATCAAACTCTTTACCTGAATATTTCTTTATTTCAAAAGTACAAGTATCAGTATCATAAAGTTTTTGACCAGCAATTTGGTAAGTACAAGTATTATCAGAATTTATCGTAATATCAAGACCAGGTGCTGATATAGTATTGGTATTTTTGTAATAACCATATTTTAAAGTATATTTACCAGCAGTAATTACTTTACTCTCTTCTTCTTTAATTTTTTCTTTTACTTCTTCTACCTTTTTATCTGTTTCTTCTTTTATTTTATCAGTTACTTGATTTACTTCTTTTTCTTCAACTAAATTATAAACAATATCTTTAGCCTTAGAAGCATCTTCAATTTTTGCTTTAGTTACATCATCTATAAGAACATATTTTTTCTCAAATTCTGATTTTGTAAAAATTTTCATAACATCGCTTCCATAGGAATCTTCAACAAATGAATCAATAATTCTAATATCTATTTTGCCATCTTTTAATTCACGATAAAATACCCACTCATATTTTTCCTTCTCTATATTATATAGAAGTTTTAAATCAAAATCATTAAAGCGAGCCATACTATATTTATATTCAGAATTTTCATCAAGATAAAGTGTTGCAATAGCTCCATCTGGACTATCTCCTTCAGCATCTGATCCTTGGCCTAATAAAACCATAACTGGTTTTTTAATAGCATCTATTTTAATAAATGCTATTTCAAAATCTTTTTGATCTTTAAACAAACTATGTTCTTCAGAAATATATTCAGCATACTTCTCTTCCCAATCTTCTTTTAATTCAATTTCTTTTTTATTATTTTTAGTATTATTGTTTCCACAACCTATTAAAGTTAAAGATAAAATACTAATTAATAATATACTTAAAATTTTCTTTTTCATTTTTCTTTTCTACCTCTCTTTTTTAAAATTATAATTACCATCTGGAATTATATGTTCTTTATATTCAGAATTAGTTATCTTTTTCATTTCAATATCAAAAGATATATTGTTCTCCATATATTTTATATTTTTTATTCTATATTCTGCTAAAGAAGTTAAGTTGTCATTATTAAGGTCAAATTCAGTTTTATTTATATCCCATTTTCCCCAAATCTCTTCTGATGCATGATTTGCATTGTTTTCATAATATAATAGTATATATTTATATTCATCTTCCGATTTAGAAAGTTCAAAATTTATATAACTACCATTACTACCATTCCACCTATATAAGCCTAAATTACTTGTTTTAAATTCATATTCCATATTTTCTGTATCTATTTGTGTTTTTACATTTTCAAGTTCTATTACATATTTACCATTTAATAAATCTTTAAAAGTTGTATTTCCATATTGAAATTTATTTATACTATCTGCTTTCTCAAAATCAAAATCTTCTAAATGATTTCTAGTTATTTCAAAAATTTTAATAGCATTACTATTTTGCGAAAAAACAGATTGCTCTATGCTTGCCATAGATAAGCCCATTCTTTTTACTTTACTTATATAATCTTTTACTTCTTCATCATCAAATATACTTGCTTCATATATAATTGGTTGACTAACAACAATCTTTCCATCATTAATATTTAAACTTCTTATTTCAAAATGTTTTCCATCACTAACAAAAGATGAAGTTCCGTATATTTCTAAAAAGAAATATGGTGTATTATTTAATTTTATTGCAAATAATGTCATACTGAATTCATCTAATGATTCCTCCAGATTAGGTATTGCATTAAAAAGTGTATTAGTATCTGATATTTTTATCTCATCATTTGCCATTTCTAATAAATTAGCATCTATTGTTCCGTTTGTATAATAAAAACTTAATCCATCATATTTATTATCATTATTCAAATCACATAATATATTAGATAAGTATCCTTCTGCATTTGTACCATACAATTTAATTTGCGATTTTTGAGCTTCTGCAGGAAAAGTCTTATTATTAAGATATGTTTCTTTACTTACATAACTAGATAGCAGATTAACAAATTTTTCATTATCATCTTTTGCTTTTGTTCCACAACCAGTTAATCCTATAACCAAAATACCAATAAGTAATATACTTAATATTTTTTTCATAATCATATACCTCTTCTAAATTATTAGAAATTGTGCTTTCTACCTAATTATACTATATTATTTTGTCTTTGACTCTTTCCATTCTTCATTATTTGATTTTTCAAATGAATTAGCACGAATATTTAGTTTATAATAGTCATATTTATTTGTTTTTCGATCAATAATATATAAAATGACACTATCATCATCAATCCATTTATGATCAGTCATTTTAAAACCATAACTTTCTAATTTAACTTTAGTTAATAACTCATCTTTTAATTTACTATAATCATTTTCTTCACTAGTATTATAAGTTTTAGACAATTCTTCTAAAGTATTAAGATAACTTGTTTTTAAAAATTCAAAATTATCGGTAATTTTTTCTTTACTTCTAATTTCATCATAAGAATCATCATCATAAACAAAACAAGATGTCAAAGTGTTTTTAGCCTGAGGACTATCTTTAAAAGCGGTATCGGCTGCAAAGACAAATGTTGTAGCAAAAATGAAACCAAATACATATTCCAAAAATAATATTGGAAAAGAATAGCCAAAACCTTCATCTCTTGTATAATTAATAATATTAATAACTAATAAAGGAATATATATTCCAGAAAGAATTTGACATATCCAACCATTATAAGTAAAATTCAATAAGATTCCATGTGGTAATTTAATTAAAGAATAAACTACAAATGCTATAATTATAAGACATTCTACTATTATAACAAATTTATTACGATCTTTTTTAACTATTTTATTTAATCCATAATCATTTTTAGGCTCTTTATTTTTCTTAAATAAAGATTTAATTTTAGCAAAAATAGCTTTAGGATTTATTTCAATATTTTGATCCGTAAAAATATACATAATAAATTTGCCTAATTCCATTAAAGATACTAGCATAACTATTAAAGCTAAAGCATATCCCGAAATATGAGCCATTTCTAATAAAATATAATAAACTAAAAAGCCAATTCCTCCTGTAACAAAACCTACTATTAATAAAAAGATAAACATTCCTATTGTTCCCATTATTTCACACTCCTAAAAATTATCATTTCTTTATCTAATTTACTTCCGCATTCTTTTCAATACATATTTCTTACTCTCCTTCAAATTCAAAATTATTAGAAATTATGTTTCCTATTTAATTATACTATATCATTTTAAAATATTCCATCTACTATTTTTACTATCAATAATATACTCTATATAGTCATTATTTTCAATTATAATTCTTTACGACATTTAGTAAACTTTCAACAATTACAATTTATAAAATGCAACAATATACATATATAGAAGTTGATGTGATATAAATGATTAATAATATAAGATTAGAAGATTTAAGAGAAGAAAAGAATTTAAAACAAATAGATATAGCTAATTTTTTAAAAGTTTCAAAAAGTGCATATTCACAATGGGAACATAACAAAATTCCTATTCCTACTAGAAGAATAATTGAATTAGCAGATTTTTATCAAGTAAATATTGATTTTATATTAAATTTATCTAAAAAAAGAAAAGTTATAAAAGATAAAACTAAAATTGATTTAATTAAAATAGGAAATAATATTAAAGATATCAGATTAAATTTAAATTTAACTCAAAATGAACTTGCTAGCAAATTAAATATAGATCAAACAACATTAAGTAAATATGAATTAGGAAAGTCATTAATTCAAATAGATACATTAATAGGATTATCCAAATTAAATAACTATTCTATTGACTATATATTGAATAGATATAACCAATAAAAATCCACGCCTAAAAGACGTGGTTTTTCGCTAAGGCCTATAAGGCCAATTACTGGCGGCCTCCATTTGGAG
>CANRGA010000034.1 GCA_947630055.1 uncultured Bacilli bacterium | reverse complement strand
TTCACATTTTTCAAATTTTTTCAAACAAAAAGCGATATGTTCATTTTAAACATACCACTTTGTCAACAATCTGAAATCTATAGTATTTATTTAAACTATAGATTTTTTTATTATTTTGTATTAGCTACCAATGTTTCATTACCTAAGGAATTAGCAATTAATTGCATTTCTGCTACTGTAAGCTCAGTACTAGCTAAATAATAAGATATATTATTAACATCCCAACTTAAACTATTTGCACTTAATGCTCCAATTGTTTCACTTAAGAATAATGGTTCACCATAAACTGGTACTATTTCCATACTATCATTAGCAATTGTGGCCTCTTCAATTAAGACAAAGTTCTTTTCACCACTAAATGTTAAAATTACTCTATTACCCGTTGCAGTTTCTACTTTTTCTGAACTTGTTAAATAGGTATTACTTGGTATATATAATGGATATATTATATTTTCAATGCTTGTAGTTTTTTTAGCTGTACTATTATTGGTATCTTTACTTTGTTCTTTATCTTCTTGAGATGTATTTGTTTTATTTTCACAAGTCTTACCATCTTCACAAGTTTGATTCTCTTCTTTAGACTTTTCTTCTTCCTTAACATAATCTTCTAATTTAAAATCATTTTTGTTTAGCCCAGCTTTTAAATCAACAGTCTCAAAATCAACTTTAATCTTAACAATATCATTCGCGTTATAAACTTCTACTTTTTCAACTTCTTTTTTATTATTTAAATAGATCTTTTGGTAAGTAAGTTCAGCATTATTTGGATAATTTACTTTTGATTTAATAACATACCCTTTATCACTTTCTAAAAGCTTACTATCAGCATCTTCTTCTACATCTTTTAAAATACTACCCAATAAATAAGCTTGTGATGAATTATCTGGCCATTCGCTTTGAAATTTAAAACTCTTGTTAAGCGCTGGTGTAATAACATAAATGTCTTCTTGGTTCTTTAATATTATTTGTTCATGATTATTGGTTTGATTTACCAGTATAACTTTGTAATAATTATCTTTTAAATAGTAACTTTCTAAACTATAAGTAAAAGTTTCTTCATCATTACTAATTTCCATATTACCAGTTACTTTATAAGATTTACTATTATTAATGTTATTTTTAAAATCTTTTATAACATCATCCTTACTTTCTTTACCACATCCACAAAGTAAAAGAGCAAAACAGAATATTACCGCTAATCTTTTCAAATTTACCACATTCCTTTTCTAATTAAAATATATTTGTTAATTTTATAAATATTCATGTATAATTAGATAAATTTACTCCATAATACTAATAAAGGTGAGTGAGTTAGATGGAAACATTTCAAAAAGTAACACTAATATTTACAGTAATTGGTGCCATAAACTGGGGTTTAATCGGATTTTTCGACTTTAATTTAGTTGAATCATTATTCGGTGCAGAATCTATGTTACCAAATATTGTATATGCTATTGTTGGAATATGCGGTTTAATCAATATTGGTATATTCTTTAACCATTTTGAATGTAAAGAAAAATAGTCGTAATGACTATTTTTCCTTCTTAAAGATAGTAAGTAATTTGCTAACAGTATAAATTATACTATTAGCATTTTTTATGGCTATTTTTTTGCCTAAAGCTTTACCTCCGACAGTTAAAGCGGATGCTAAAGAGGCAAATACGACATTCCAAAATGATAAATCACTATTAATAAATAAATTAACTACTAAAACAGTAATTAAACTACCACTTATAATACCGCAGACATCCCCAACAACATCATTGCAAAAACTAGAAACAGTGCTAGCATTCTTAGCAATATCAATTGCTTTTTTAGCACCCTTCATTTTTTGACTTGCTCTTGAGTGAAATTCTTTAACATCACAACTTAAAGCAGCGGTACCAATTATATCAAAAATTATCCCTATTAAAATAATAGTTATAATACATATAATTAAAATAATGTTATTAAATGTGCCTAAATAGTTAGCAACTAAACTAAATATAATTGCTAAAAATAACGTTAAGAAAAAGACCTTTAAAGTCCAATTATTTTTCATAAATCTCCTTCAAATAAAAAAAATATGGTATATTATAAATCAATTTTATGGTTTAGGTCGAGTTGAATTTCTCTATTTTCTACTAACAGTTACCCGTTAGCGATTTCTCTTTAAAGAAAACAATTAGGCGTTACCGGTCTAATTACTCGATTGCCACTTAATCCATACTTTAATACTTATAATATGTACATTCTAGAGATTTTCTCAAACACCGATATTGTCGTTATCCGCTTTTGCAAGAATGATTTCAACCAATTAATCATGATATTCCCCATTATCACTCACGGCAAGAATTACTATTATTACGACGTAGTAAAAGGATCGTGGATTATATGCCATTATAATCTTTCCTTAAACTTTAAATCATATATTCACCCTAACCTGGGCGGAAAAAGCAAATATATAAAGTGTCCTCTTCTATTGGTAGATTTTTAGCCCTACCTTCAGACAATGTTAGGTGACTAGAATAATGCACCACAAGAAAATTATAACAAATTTACTAAAAAATGTCAATTTCACGTAAAAAAATAATTTTCTAATATATTATACTTGCAAATTAGAAAATTATTTACTTTATATGTATTACATTTTAATTTTTTTAATTAGTAGGAGAAAGTGCTAAACGAAAGCTTACGCTTTGAAAAGAAGAACCACCGGAATTATAAGTAAAAAGAAATTGCCCAGAACCAGAGCCAGTATAACATTCTCCACTTCTAACAAACCAACTTCCTGATATATGAGGAAAATATGCTATAGATGAATACCAACTACTCGAGAAATATGCACCTCCAACACCTGATTCTAAATAATAATAGAATGGCCCTAATTCACCCGTTGCATCCCCAAGGATTCTATAATTATAGGAATTAACTGTACTATTTTTATTGTATCTATCTATATAGCCTTTTATCATCTCAGATGACAATGTTTCTTTATCAAAACCACTATCCATAGGAGTATCTTCAAAACATGATGCCATAAATTCATAAGCCCCACCACTCATATCATAAACACCGCTTATGTTTCCAGTAGTTGATGCTAAATATCCGGTTGGAGAATTCCACAATTTAGTAGTGGCAGTATCTATTCCAATTACACCAGGATATGTTCTTTGATCTGCGTTTGCTGTTGCAGAATATCCCGTTTTATAATTTGAATAATTATTAACATTTACATTATTTCCTATACCATATTCCGAATGAGAAAGGTATGCTACAGCTCCCCATTCTGTATTCTTTAGCATATGACTATCTAAAATTCGTTCGTAATTATAAGATGCAGTAAAAGCATTTTTTACAGAAACACTACGCCATGAATATACATCAGGTTTTATTATTACACTGGTTGGTTCTTCTTCATTTACTTCAGCACTTTCTTTACTATTTGCTCCTTTATAACCAGTTTCAAATTTGCCTACCCATATACCATTTAAGTCTTTATTTCCTAATGTGAATGCGGGATGAGTATAATATTCATTTAAACTTGCTTCACTTTCATTCATTTTGGGTGTGTTTTCAATATTTCCAAACTTGATATCTATTAATTTTGAATTACTTCCAGCTAATTTCCATAATGTAGTATCATCATTTAATTTTTCAGCACTATCTGTTAAATCGTTTAATGTTATTGCTTTATTATAATTTCCCATATCCCATATTTTATATTGATATCTTGGTATCCATACAAAATAACTTTCTATATCATCTTCTAGTATATGGTCACCAACTGAATAATTAGTGTTACTTGGATTATCTACAAGTATTACAGCATTAGCCCATCTTTTTTCAGAATAATTATACCATTCACTATTTAAATTGGCATAATATACATCACCATTAGGTTTTATTTCAACAGGTATTAATGGATCTTTTAATACGGGATCAGCTCCATTAAGGGTTTTATCTATCCACTTCTCTTTATGTATTCCACTTCTTTCATATAACTCATCTATTGAACTTTGCACTTCTTTATAACTACCTTTACTTTTACTATTATCATACGATACTTTATTACTTTCTATATATGCCTCTACAGCATATACACTACTTACAGATATTACTAATCCTAATATTATACCTAATATGAACTTATAATTATTTTTTATTACTTTTTTCATCTAATCTTATCCTTTCTTTATATGTCGTATCATTGTACTTTATTTTATAAGATTATTATATAATACCCCCCCCGCGAGTCAATACTCAATTTTTACACATAAAAAAAGCACATATGTGCTTTTTATTAAATTAATCTTTTTTAATTACAACACTAACAGTTGCTGATACTACATAATTAACAAGTGGATTATTATTTTCGATTTTAACTTCTACTTGATGAGTACCTTCACCAAGACCTGCTAAATCTACATATCCTTTTATATCATTTATGCTATTAATATTAGATGCAACACCTTTAACTTGAACAGAAGGTTTTACTGAATCTAATGTTGCAGTATATCCTTCTGGAACATTTCGTTTCATTATTTCACTCATTTCCAAAGTCTTTTGTGTTTCATCACCAAATGTAACTGCAATTGTAGCATTTTTAGTACTGATATATCTAACACCATTAGGTTTGCTAATTACAACTGTATAGTTCTTAGCAGATTCACTACCCATACCATCTACATTAATATAAACTGGTACAGAAGTTATTTCTTTAATTTCCTCTTCTTCACCATAAATATCAACTGAGTATGATGCACTGCCATTAATTGATACAGATGCAATTGCTTTACCACTTACAAGTTTACCAGTTGTAAGTACAGATATTGGTACGGTTGTATGATAACTCTTTAATACTAATGTACCTGTTAATGTATTTGGTACAATTTCAACATTTTTAATAATTTCACCATTATTATCGTATGCCACTAAAGGAATACTTGTAAGTTCATATGTGCCTTCTTCAGTATATGAATCATCTGCTACTGAAACTAAAGCTTTAATAGATGAAATTTCATCAATACGATCTTGGCTACCTTTAACTATAACTTCATTACTATCTAAAGTAACACTATCAACACTTAATTTTGGATCTAAATCATCAGTACCAACTAAATCATAAGTAACACTTTGAACTTCACTTACTTTATCTTTAATAGTGACTGTTAAATAAGATGGATCTAATATATAATCTACTGAATCAATTGCTTCACTACAAGTAAAGTAAACTTTATAAGTACCAGCTTGTGTATATTTAGATAAATTAAGTTCTACTTCAAATTCACCAAGTTGTTTTGCTAAATATATATCACTTTTTCTTCCTGCAATAGTTATATCAACAGTTTCTGGCACATTTTCTACAACAAATGCTTCTTCATTATAAACTAATTTTACAGGAACATTTTTGATAATTTCTGCCTCAGTATCTACTAAACTAATAACTTTGTTATCAATTAGCCAGAAACAAATAACAGAGAAAATTAATGATATAACTATTAAAAATTGTGGCCTATTAAGTAGTTTATTAAAACTAATATTATTAGCACTCATTGCTTTATTTAAGTTATAAACTATTCTACTAATTGGCATTATAATTATTTTATCAATAACATGATATATAGAATCAATTATTAATAGAAAAATTCGACCTAATTTTTTAAAAAACTTACTCATTATCTTCACCGCCTTCTTTTTCTTCTGCTTCAAAGAAGACTTCAGCCTTTGGACTTAATTCTTCAATTAATTTCATTCTAAATTCATCTAATGTTAAGTTATAAGCAAGTTCATTATTGCATGCAATTGAAATACGACCATTTTCTTCAGAAACTATTAAGGCAATTGCATCACTTTCTTCCGCAATACCTAAGGCTGCTCTATGACGAGTACCAAGTCTTTTAGAAATATTTGGATTCATACTTGTTTTAAACACTGCACCAGCACAAGTAATACGATCTCCTTGAATAATTACCCCACCATCATGCATTGGTGAATTAGGAAAGAAGATAGTCTCTAATAAATCATCTGTTAAATCTGCATATACTTTAGTTGAATTACTAATATATTCTTCTAGAGATATTTCTCTTTCAATAACAATTAAAGCTCCGACACGATTCTTTTTAAAGTATTCAACAGCTTTCATTATTTCAAATACTACTTTTTCTCTTTCATCAACAGTTAAAATTTTATGACGACCTAAAAGTTGAGTTCTACCAAGTGATTCTAGAACACTTCTAATTTCTGGTTGAAATATAACAATAATAGCTAAAGGTCCCCATGCTACAATATACTCAAGTAATACACCAACTGTATATAAATTTAATAAATCACTTAGTATTTTAACAATAAGGATTATAACTACACCCTTAACAATTAATACCATTTTAATATTATTTTTAACATTTTTTAAAATATAATAGAAAGCTAGCCATACAATACATATATCTATTGCTTTTGTAACTACTCCCCATATCCAAGATAAATCCATAAATTCACTCCTTTTATCTTTGCTTTATCATTATAGCAAATTTTTCATAAAATAAAAAGTCCTAATAAAAGAATAAAATAATTAAGAACTATATATATTATTGATTACATCTGGTAATTCCTTTATATTATTTATAGCATATAAAGTATTTAAATCTTTATCAAAGCCATATTTTGCTTGAACAAATATAGCATTAGCTTTTTCAGTTTCTAACATATCTTTTTTAGTATCACCAACATAAATACCTTTAACAATATTATTTTCATTCAATATTTTCTTTATTGCATCTCCTTTAGATATGTTATAACTGGCTGCTCCTATAAAATAGTTAAAATAATTTTCTAAATTTGCTACTTTTAAAAATGCCTTAACATATTCATCATTGTTATTAGTAACTATACCAAGTTTATAATTCTTACTCAATTTACTAATTACTTCATTAACTCCATCATATATTTTAGCACCTTTTGTTAAAATAATTCTTCTTGTTTCAGTAATTATTTGTTCCATAAATTGTTCACGTGTTTCTTTATCTAACTTAGGCATATAATGTTTAGCTATATCACTAAAACTCATACCCATACCACTTGTAACTTGTTCTTTACTTATAGGATCTATTTTCATTTTTGTAACTATTTTATTAGCACCCTCATAAGTTGCATCTAAAGTATCCCATAATGTTCCATCTAAATCAAAAATTATCATGAAATCACCTTAAAATATAATAACAATTTTTTCTAAAAATAAAAAGTCCTAATGGACTTTAATTATCTTTTGTCTCTAACTTTTCATCTTTCATGGTAGGCATTTCTGGTTTTAAATTTTCTTTTGCTTCTATTACTTCTTCTTTTTTAGCATCATCTTCTAAAATAGATTTATCAACAAGTTCAACACTCATTGTTTCCGGATTAATATTTTTAGATTTGCTAATCATATCTGATAAACTTTTATCTTCCGGTATTTTTAATTTTTCTAATGATTCTTCATCTATTTCATCTTCAGTCTTTTTAATTAAATCGCTCTTATTTTTCTTACTATCATAGATATATCCAATAAGTGCAAAAAGTAAAAGAATTGTAATAGTTAAAAACCATGCATAATTGTTACCAATAAATTCAACAATTTTTCCCATAAATTTATCCTCCTACCATAATTATATTAATATTTAATATTTTTATGAAATAATTAAATCTTGATTTTCTGGTTGAATTTGTATAAATGTATTACCATCATTAAAGATTACTTCACTGCCATCTTCATAAGTATATTTTGTTTGGCATTCACGACATTCTTTAGACCATTTTATATCAATAGCCTTACCATCAGTAATATAATAACCTGTACCTGTACCTATATTCTTTAAATCTTGTCTACTTTCAGTGTCTCCTGCAAGTAACACATTTTTAACTTTATACACTAAAATATTTTTAACTTCTAATTGTTTATCAATTGCTGCATCTTTATGAGCTACTCCCTTAACACTTCGCAAATATACTTTTTTAGTACTATCATAATCATAAGTAGAATAATTACTCTTTGAATAATGAATTTCAACTTTATTTGCATCTTTAGTATTAGACATCTTATCTACATCTAATTCTTTAGCAGTATAAGTAAGTAAATTTTCTTGATCTGTTTCCTTTTTATATTTTAATTTATCAATTGCTTTATTTAATAATTCCATACTAGTAAAACGACGATGAGCAATACTTAAATTAGCTATTGGTTCAGTCCAAAAGAAACTATTTCCACTAATGTTTTCTTTTGATGAATTAGAGCCATAAGTTAAACCATTAATATTATTAATACCTAAACTTTTAATATCAGTTTGAGCTTTAGGACTATAACCCCAGTGAACATAAATAGCATCATTTTCTAAAACATAATCTAAATGATAATGTCTTGCACTTCTAATTGGACCTATTTCTGGAACATCTTTATCTTTAAATAATGCTAAAAATCTTGTTGTACCATCAGCATAATTAATCATTTCATAAACAATAAATGCTTCTTGCATACCTTTTTGTAGAGGCCTTGCATCACTTGCATTATTAATCATTACAGCAATTGGTCTTGATTTACTATTAACATCTATTATTGATACATCGCCATAATCTTCTTTTTGTTTGTTATTTTCTTGTGATTTTGCTACTTTTTTAGGTTTATTTAACACGATTATTAAACCAATAATTAGGCCAATAACTAAAAGTGCTATAACCCCTTCAATTATTAAATATTTTTTATCTTGATTTAAAAATTTTGCTATTAATTTTTTCATTTTACTACACCTTATCTTTCTAATCTTTTTAAATCTTTCTCTTTAATAGATTCTCTTTTATCATAAATTTTCTTACCCTTACATACACCAACACTTATTTTTACTAAATTTTTCTTTAAGTAACATCTTATAGGTATTAATGTATAACCATCTACTTTACTTAAATTTTCTAATTTGGCTATTTCTTTTTTATGTAAGAGTAATTTTCTTTCTCTTCTTTCATCATGATTAAAGATATTACCTTCTTCATATTTAGCTATATACATATTAATTATATAAGCTTCTTTATTTTTTATTCTTACATAGGTATCTTTTAAATCAGCTGAACCTTTTCTTAGTGACTTTATCTCTGTACCTGATAAAACAATACCGGCTTCTATTTCTGATTCAATAAAATAATCAAATTTTGCTTTTTTGTTTACTATCTCCATCTTGAACCTCGAAATCTATCATTCTAGTATCTTTACTAGCGTTTACCACTTTTATTTTAACACATTTTCCGATTTGATACATCTTCTTTTTATCACTAGATACTAAAGCTAATAAATCTGGTACATAAGTATAATAGCCATCAAGAGTACTTATATGGACTAAGCCTTCAACTAAATTAGGAAGTTCGACAAAGAAACCAAAGTTAGTAACAGTTGTTATGATGCCTTCAAACTCTTCACCAATATGACTTTCCATATATTCAGCCATCTTCATATCATCTACTTCTCTTTCGGCATCAACGGCTGCTTGTTCTCTTTCAGAAGATAGTTCAGCAACTTCTGGTAAATATCTATTATAATAATCAACTGTTTCTTTATCCATTTTTTTCTCAAATAGATATGTTCTAATTAAACCATGAACTGTTGTATCTGGAAATCTTCTAATAGGAGAAGTAAAATGGGTATAATTTTTTAAACCTAGACCAAAGTGACCAATATTATTAGCACTATAAATAGCTTTCTGCATACTTCTTAATAGTAGTGATGACAATATTGGGGCTTCATCTCGATCTTTAAGTTCTTCAAGTAACGCTTGCATATCTTTACTTCTGGCATCAATGCCTTTAGTACTTACATGGATATTTAATATTTTTAAAAGATTCACAAATTCATCTATTTTTTCTTTTTTTGGTGTCCCATGAACCCGATAAATAAAAGGTAAATCCATATTATAAAAATGGGTAGCAATAGTCTCATTAGCTGCTATCATAAAGTCTTCAATTAACTTTTCCCCTTCATGTTGTTCTTTTTTAATAATATCAATACATTTACCATTTTCATCTTGAACTATTTTAGGTTCTGGTATATCAAATTCAATATAACCTTTTTTTATTTTTCTTGTTCTTAAAATATGCGCAAGTTCTTGCATTAATAAAAGTGTCTCACTATATTTTTCATACCCATCAGGTATCGTATTTTCTTCTAATATTTTATTAACACATTTATAGGTCATTTGTTTAGCACTTTTAATAACTGATGGAAAAATATCATAATCTTTAACTTCACCATTATTATCTATTTTCATTACACAACTAATGGCTAGTCTTTCAACTTCTGGATTCAAAGAACATATACCATTAGATAGTTCGTGAGGTAACATTGGTAAAACCCTGTCTGCCAAATAACTTGATGTTCCTCTTGCCATTGCTTCATCATATAAATGAGTATTTGGTCTTACATAATAAGTAACATCAGCAATATGTACTCCTAGTTCATAATAATCATCAATTTTTTTAATACTAATCGCATCATCGATATCTTTAGTATCATCACCATCAATTGTAAATATTAATTCATTAGTTAAATCAGTTCTTCCTACTTTATCTTTATCTCTTACTTTATCAGGAATATTTTTTAACTCTTCTTCTACTTCTTTACTAAATTCTAAAGCAATACCATATTTATAGGCAATAGTAAGTATATCAATATCAGGATCATTTTTATGGCCAATAATTTTAATAATAGTACCTTCAAATACTTTATCATTTAATTGTTTAGTAAGTTCTACCAAAACTTTATGACCATCTACTAAATTAGCAAAATTATTTTTTAGATTAACTATTATATCTAATCTCTTATCATCAAGAATTAATGTTGGTAATTTATCTACAAATAATATTTCCCCAATAACTGTATTATGTTTTCTAGTAAGTATCTTTAATACTTTTCCTTCACTTTTACCATTTCTTGTAAATAAATCAACTAAAACTATATCTCCTTCAATTGCTCCATTTAAATTATCTTTATTAATAAAGATATCTTCTTCACCATTATCTTGTATTAAAAAGGCATAACCACCTTTAGCCATATCTATTTTACCAGTATGAAGTGATTTGCAATTTTCCATTAAGATATATTTTTGTTTTTTTGTCTCATGAACTATGCCACTTACAACCATCTTTTCAATTTCGTTTTGTAAATTTTGCAATTCTTCTGGAGTTGTAAAACCTAAATAATCATTTATTTCTATTAACGTTTTAGCTTTATCATCACTTTTTAAATATTCTAGTATCTTATCTTGCATAAGCTCTCTCCCCATTATAATGACAAATCTTTTCGCCCTCTTCATTCCAAGTAACACTTACAGTTTCTTCTTTATTTATATCTTTTCCTGTACAAACATCAATTTCACTATCTATAAGTCCTTCTGTGATTAAATACTCTAACTTTATTGGATTACAGATATTACGATTACATACTACTTTTTTATCACTTTTACTTACATATACGCAAGCAGCATCTTCAACTTCCTTAACAAATTCATCACATGAATCTTGATTAGTATTTTTTAATGTTTTAGTTAAACTAATAGTTATTATTGTTCCTAGCATTCCTAAAATAACCACAACTACTAAAAGTTCTACTAAAGTAAATCCTTTATTATTCATATTCACCACATTATAATTATATCATTGTCTAAGAGCAAAAAAAAGAAAGTATTGCTACTTTCTTTAAATTAATTACATTAAGAATAGAATAAATGATATTACAAAGAATAATACTCCAAGAATAAAAGTTAAACGGCTTATAAATAATTCAGCTCCTCTTTCTTTCATATTTTGGAATAATTCTTGATTACCACCAGTTATAATACCAGCTGAATCAGTAGCTTTGTTTCCTTGTAATAAAACAATAGCAATAAGTAGTACTGAAACTACTAATAAAATTGTTTCTAACATTATTATTCATTCCTT
>CANRGA010000033.1 GCA_947630055.1 uncultured Bacilli bacterium | reverse complement strand
GGATTTATGCATATTGGAAATTTAAGAACTGCTATTTTTGAATATTTAGTAGCTAAACATGATGGAGGAGAATTTTTACTTAGAATTGAAGATACTGATCAAAATAGAAAAGTAGAAGGAGCAATTGATTTTATTTATAATACATTAGATTTGTGTAATATGAAAATAGATGAAGGGCCTAATAATGAAGGAACATATGGACCTTATATTCAAAGTGAAAGAATAAATATTTATAAAGAATATGCCGAAAAATTAGTAGAAATGGGTAAAGCCTATTATTGTTTTTGTACGGAAGAAACTTTAGAAGAAATGCGGGAATATTGTGACAGGAAAAAAATACCTTTTATGTATGATGGCAGATGTTCTCATTTAACTAAAGAAGAAATAGAGGAAAAGCTTAAAAATGGCGAAAAATATGTTATTAGACAAAAGATGCCTAAAACTGGTGTTTCTGTTGTTCATGATGTAGTATATGGTGATGTAAGAGTAGAAAATCAAGTTTTAGAAGATCAAATTTTACTAAAAAGTGATGGTTATCCTACATATAATTTTGCTAATGTTATTGATGATCATTTAATGCATATTACTCATGTTATCAGAGGTAATGAATATTTAGCCCAAACTCCGAAATATAATTTATTATATGAAGCATTTGGTTGGGAAGCACCAACATATATCCATGTCCCAATGGTTTTAGGTAGTGATGGTAATAAACTATCTAAACGTAATGGTGATGCTTCATTTATGGATTTGTATAATGAAGGATATTTACCTAGTGCTATTGTTAATTATTTAGTATTACTTGGCTGGAGTCCTGCGACTAATGAAGAAGTTTATAGTATGGATGATTTAATTAAGAACTTTGATGTTAATAGAATTAGTAAATCACCAGCTACTTATGATATTAAAAAATTACAATGGTTTAATCACAAATATATTAATATGTTAAGTGACGAAGAATATCTAAAATTTGTAAGACCTTATTTAACTTATGATGTTAGTGATAAAACAGAAGAATGGGTTAATAAATTACTTACTATTTATAAAGATCATTTATCTTATGGTAAAGAAATAAATGATTTAGTTGGTATTTTCTTTAATGATGATATTAATATAAGTAAGGAAAACGAAGAATTTTTAAATAGTGATGAAAGTATTCCATTAGTTATTAAAACATATAAAGAAGAACTAGCAAAATTAGATAATTGGAATACAGAGGAAATTGCTAATGTTATCAATATAGTTAAAGAAAAAACAGGAGTTAAAGGTAAGCTTTTATATATGCCAATTAGAATAAAAATAAGTGGTATAGAACATGGACCGGAACTACCTGATGAAATTTATTTAATAGGTCGAGAAAAGGTATTGGAAAGACTTAGTTAGGAGAGTATATGGAACTATATAATACTTTAACAAGAAAAATTGAGGAGTTTAAACCTTGGCATGATAATGAAGTTACGATGTATACATGTGGTCCAACAGTGTACCATTATGCTCATATAGGTAACTTAAGAACATATATTATGGAAGACATCTTAGAAAAAACTTTAAATTATGTTGGATTTAAAGTTAAAAGATGTATGAATATAACTGATGTTGGTCATTTATCAAGTGATGCTGATACTGGTGATGATAAAATGGTTAAAAGTGCTAAGAGTGAGCATAAATCTGTTTTAGAAATTGCTAAATTTTATACTGATGCTTTTTTCAAAGATTTTGCAGATTTAAATATTAAAAAGCCAGAAATAGTTAGTCCTGCTACTAGTAATATCGATGAATACATCAAAATAATTGAAAAATTACTTAAAGATGGTTATGCTTATGCCGCTGGTGGTAATATTTATTTTGATACATCTAAACTTAAAAATTATTATGTCTTAACTAACCAAGGGGAAGAAGATTTAATTGGCGGAGTTAGAGATACTGTTGAAGTAGATGAAAATAAGAAAAATAAAGCTGACTTTGTTTTATGGTTTACGAAAAGTAAATTTGACGATCAAGAATTAAAATGGGATAGTCCTTTTGGTATGGGTTATCCTGGTTGGCATATTGAATGTTCTGGGATAAGTATCAAATACTTAGGAGAATATTTAGATATCCATTGTGGTGGTGTTGATAATATTTTTCCTCACCATACTAATGAAATTGCTCAGTCCGAAAGCTTTTTAGGCCATAAATGGTGTAATTATTGGATACATGGTGAACACTTAAATGATCAATCTGGTAAGATGAGCAAAAGTAAAGGCGATGTTTTAACTGTAAGTACTTTAAAAGAAAAAGGCTATAATCCTTTAAGTTATCGTTTTATGTGTTTACAAAGCCATTATCGTAAACAACTAACATTTTCTTATGATTCTTTAGATGGCGCTGAAAATGCTTATAAAAAATTAAAAAGTAAAGTTTTATCATTAAATAGTGAAGGCGAAATTGATAATAATATTTATGATGAATTTAATAATAAATTTAAAGCTGCTTTAGCTAGTGATTTAAATACCGCTAATGCACTATCAACTCTTTATGATGTTTTAAAAAGTGATAGTAATGATGCTACTAAATTTAAATTAATTAGTGATTTTGATCAAGTATTAGGTTTGGATTTAACGAAAAAAGAAGAAAAGAATGTTGATGAAGAATTTATTAAGCAAAAAATAGAGGAAAGAAATGAGGCTAAAGCCAATAAAGATTATGCTAAAGCAGATGCTATTAGAGATGAACTTAAAAATATGGGTATAATAATAAAAGATACCAGAGAAGGAACAATATTTGAGGTGATATAAAATGTATTATAGTTATACAAGTGTAATGAATATAGTTCTATATTTAGTAATTATTTTAGTACCATTATTTGCCCAAATTAATGTTAGTGCATCATTTAGTAAATATAAAAAGGTAGATAATAAGAAAAAAGTAACCGGTTTTGATGTAGCTAGAAAAATATTAGATGAAAATGGTTTACAAGATATTTATATAGTAGAAACTGGTGGTAATTTAACTGATCATTATGATCCAACTAGAAAAGTTATTAAATTATCTCATGATATATTCCATGGTGAAAGTATTGCTGCCGTATCTGTCGCAGCCCATGAATGTGGACACGCTATTCAAGATAAAGTCGGTTATAAATTTATGCGTTTTCGTAGTTTACTTGTTCCGGTTGTAAATTTAGTTTCATCATTTTCTTGGATTGTTATTTTAATTGGTTTACTTACTGAATACTTTCAAATATTTATCTTTGGTATTGGCTTAATTAGCATTGGTTTACTATTTCAACTTGTAACATTACCAGTTGAATTTGATGCTAGTAAAAGAGCCAAAATAGAATTAAAAAGATTAAAACTAATAGATAGTAAAGAAGAAAGTTATGTTTCAAAAATGCTAGGAGCTGCAGCTCTTACATATGTAGCAGGTGTTTTAACATCTATTTTAGAAATAGTTAGATTATTAATTATGTTTAATGATAGTGATAGATAAATGTAATTGATCATCAATAATTCCTTTCATAAAATATTATGGAGGGGATTTTATTTTGTTACATAATATATTTATGATTGTAACATTTTTAGTTACATTTGTTTTGGGGGTTATTGCTAAAAAACATCCTAAAATAAAAGATGAAATTATACCTCTTCAAAATTTAATTGTGGGTATAATTTCATCATTAATCTATTTTTTCATTACTAAAGATTTTTCTTTAGCTATAACTAGTGTTGGTTTATTTACGGGTGGTATTTATGATATTGCTAATAATGTAAATAAGATAATAAAAGATAAAAAAGAAGATTCAAATAAAGATTAAAAAACTGAGCCTTCTTTTCATTTCGCAAAATTAAAAAAAATTGATTTTTGCGAAATAAAATAGTATAATGTTACTAAAGGAGAAAAGTTATGAAATTAATAGAAAGAAAATATTTGCAAGATATAATTGATGTAATGGGAACACCAGACATAAAAGTTATTACAGGTGTTAGAAGAAGCGGAAAATCAGAATTGCTTAATATGTTTATGGAATATGTTAAAAATAATAATAGAAACGCAAATATTATATATATAAATTATAATCTTGATGAATTTGATGATTTAAAACAATATAAAAACTTAATTGATTATGTATCAAATAAGTATGATTCAAAAAAAGATAATTTTATTATAATTGATGAAGTTCAAATGTGTAATGACTTTGAAAAAGCAATAAATAATTTTCATGCTGAAAAAAAATATGATATTTACATAACCGGATCTAATGCTTTTCTTTTATCTAGTGATTTAGCAACATTGTTTACTGGTAGAACCTATAGTATTGAGGTGTATCCTTTTTCTTATAAAGAATTTCTATTATATTTTAATTTAAAAAATAATGAAGAAAATTTTGAAAGATATATTTTAGAAGGTGGTTTTTCCGGCTCATATTTATATAAAGATATAGAAAAAAAATATAATTATATTAAAGATGTATATAAGACTTTAATAGTAAGAGATATAGTTCAAAGAAATAAAATTCAAAATATTCCTTTATTAGATAGCATTAGTGATTTTTTAATAGATAATATTGCAAGAATAACTTCTTATAGAAGTGTTACTAATACATTAAATTCAAATAAAGTTGATACTAATGATAAAACTGTGGGTTCATATATTAAATATTTATGTGAAGCATATGCTTTTTATAAAATAAGAAGATATGATATTAAAGGGAAAAAGTATTTATCTACTCAAGATAAATACTATTTAGTTGATCATACTGTAAAATATGCAATAAATGGTACAAAAAACATGAATTATGGTAGTATCTATGAAAATATAGTAGCATTAGAATTACTTAGAAGAGGATATGAAATATATGTTGGTAAATTGCATAATAAAGAAATTGATTTTGTAGCAATAAAAAGGAATGAGAAAATATATATTCAAGTTGCTAGTAATATAACTGATGAAGATACTTTTAATAGAGAAGTAACTCCATTATTACAAATAAAAGATGCTTATCCTAAAATACTTATTGCTAAAACTGGACACGATAAATATCAATATGAAGGAGTACAAATTATTGATATTGCTAAATGGTTAGCAGAATAATTCTATTACGCAAAATTGAAAAAATTTAATTTTTGCGAAATGAAAATTAAAAGAGATTTGTTTGAATCTCTTTTAATTTAGAATAAATACTCCAATAGTTAAGTATGTAGCAAATATTAACCATATTAAGTAAGGAATATTTAAATAACAAGATAATTTATAATTTTTATAAAATAATATTAATAACCAAATTACTATTAAAGTAAAAATAATTGTATAATAAACAGTAAATAAACGCCATTTTAGAATAAAGAAGAATATTGACCATAATAAATTTAAACCTAATTGAACATAATATATAATATTTATTTTTTTATTATTCTTACTATTTTCTTTATATAAATAATAAGATATTCCCATAAGTAAGTATAAAATAGACCATATAACGGGAAATAACCAACCCGGAGGAGATAATGGTGGTTTAACAAGTGTTGGATAATCAATAAAATTACCAATTATTAAACCAATAATGGAACCGCATAGAAGAGGAAAAAATAAATAAAATATTTTTTTAACAAAATTATTTTGCAAATACATCACCTAGTAAATATTACGACTAATTTAGAAAAATATGTTACTTAATTAATCCTTTATAATATTTCCAAGCAAGTATCCTAAATACAACTCTATTTATAGTTTCTTCTGAAACTAATTTGTTATTAAGACCATTTTTAATATTATTAAATGCTTGTTCATAATTTTCTACTATAAGTAAATCATTACCAGCATTAATGGCTTTTACTTCAATATTATCAATACTTTCTAATGCTTTCATATTTAAATCATCGGTTATAATAACACCAGTAAAGTTTAAATCTTTTCTAAGTATTTCATGAGCTTTAGAAGATAGGGATACTGGATTATTTGGATCAATACTAATAACTGTATTATGACTATTCATTATTGCTTCAGCACCAGCGTTAATTCCTTTGATAAATGGAACTAAATCATTGTTAAGGATATCTTCATAAGATTTAGTATCTACTGAACCAGTTTTATGGGTATCAGTATTACTACCATAACCTGGGAAATGCTTTAAAGTATACGATACACCCGTATTTTTACTAGATTTAATTACTTCTTCGGCATAGACACTTGTATAAAAAGCATTTTGACCTAAAGTTCTTGCATAAATATAATCAGCTGAGTTGGCAATATCTACAACTGGGGCTAAATTTAAATTAAGTCCTAAACTATTTAAAACACTACTCTTTCTCACCACATCTTCTTTAATTAGATTAAAGCCACCTTTTTGATATAATTCTTGACTTGATAAAAATGGTGTATCTACTAAATTTTTATTACTACTAATTCTTGATACTTTGCCACCTTCTTCATCAATTGCAGTAAGTATCTTTATTTTTGATACATTATTTAAATTATTAATCATGTTAATAACTTCATCTTTTGTTTTATCTTTAAAATCTTTTTCAAAGAAGATAAAACCACCAAATTGATATATATTTTGAATATTTACTTGATTACTTTCTGGATAATGAACAATTAATAACTGACTAATTTTTTCATCTAAGGTCATTTCTTTTAATTTAGTATAAGCATTTTTATAATAATCTTTAAATATCCCATTATCATTGTATTCATCTGGTATTTCATTTTCTTCTTCTTTTATTTGTTCTTCTTTCTTTTCTTCCTTTTTCTTTTCTACAACTTCATAGTCTACAATAGAACAATCTTGATTTTCTTTAAATTTATCTATTTCCCCAACACAATCTATATCAACTTTAGTCCCAACTTCATCTTTTACTATTTCATTTTTAAATTCAAGGGTTTTATCAAACTCATCTTTAATTATTAATTTATTACCTTCATTATAAGTAATAGTACCAACAACATTTTGCAAAGTAGCATTACTAATACTTTTGTTAAAGAAAGCAAAAGATAAAACAATAAGAATAATAATACAAATAGTAAATAAATAATTTTTATTCATCTTTTACCTCCTTTTAAAGTCCATTATTATTATAACAAAATTATAAATGTTTATGTTATAATTATTTTAGAAAAATAGGAGTAAAAATGAAAAAAAGAAATAGAAGTATAATTATTACTTTAATTTTAATAGTATTAATTGCAATTTATTATAATTTTGAAAGTGAAATAAAAGAATTTATTTATACTAATATTATTCCCCATGAATCTTATAGTATTGGAGAAATTCCAGAATACTCAAAAGATAAATATGTAATTATTAATGAAAATAAACCTAATTTTACCGAAGAAGATTTAAAGAGAGATACTTTTGAAGAATATAGTAACCTAGATTTATTAGGTAGATGTGGCGTAGCTTTTGCTAATATCAGTAAAGATTTAATGCCAACAGAAGAAAGAGGCAGTATTGGTATGATTAAACCATCAGGTTGGCATACAGTAAAATATGATATAGTAGATGGTAAATATTTATATAACAGATGTCATTTAATTGGTTATCAATTAACCGGAGAAAATGCGAATGAAAAAAATTTAATTACTTGTACAAGAGAAACTAATACTGGGGTTATGTTAGAATATGAAAATAAAGTAGCGGAATATATAAAGAAAACTAATAATCATGTTTTATACAGAGTTACACCTATATATGAAGATACTAATTTAGTTGCTAGTGGTATTCAAATGGAAGCATTATCAGTTGAAGATAATGGTAAAGGTATTAAATTTAATATTTATGTTTATAATGTCCAAGATGGCATAGAAATAGATTATAAAACAGGAGATAGTAAGTTAATAGAGAATAAAAAATAAAAATCTCTCCGATTAATTTATTAAAATCTCTCCGATTGAAATGCCAAAATCTGTCCGATTAATGTATTTTTATGCTAAAACAAACTCTTTTTTCATATTTTTATTTAGTCCTTTTTCGAACTTTATTAATAAATATATTTAATGATTCTTTAGTATCATCTGAAATAGTTAAATCAACAGTTTCTATTCTTTTTAAGATACCATTTTGATAAATATGGTGAATACCATCAATATAGCCATCAACTGTTTGATTATCTAAATCATAGTTAGATATACTATCAACATCAAAGATAGGTGGGGCTAAAAATTTCTTTTCGCCTCCTAAATATATACCTTCTTTACCATTAAGAACAACTTTAAAAATTGGATTAGAAATAAATTCTTCCATTGAATGATTAGGATGACAAATTTGGCTAAAATCTAATAAGGTTATCTTATCAAAGTAAGGGGGAATTATAATTTTTTTTAAACTAGTTTGGATAATTGTTCGCTCAGAAAGTCCATCAATATCAATATGTCCTCTTTTGCCAATAAAATAGGCTCCTTCTTTACCATTTAGAGTAGTTATATAACAAGGAGTATCTTTTGGAACTTCATAATAATTTACTTCTTTATAAATTACTCTAATAACACCATTTATATCATCATATTTTGGGGGAACATAGCCATCTGCGGTTCCAAGTTTTCCATTTCTTTCTCCTACTAATAAAATATAATCAGAAAATAATTTATTTTGTTTATAATATATTTTATCAAATTTTTCATTTTCAATTTGACATGTTTTATAATTAATTAAACCTTCTAAATTAGTTTCTAAATTGTGAGCAATTTTAGGAATTCTTTTATCAGATTGTGATGGTCTATATTCGTATTTGGCAAATTTGAGAATAATTTCTATATTTAAATTCTTTTTGTTATTTTGATTATAAGCATAAGGATTATGGGTAACATCTAAAATTGCTGATTTACCATCCTTAGTTTTTAAAATTAAATAGCCATGTCTATCTCTAATATTTCTATTTCGAGCAAAATATGGTAATCTTACAAAAGATTCAGGTCTCGTAGAAACATCTGGATATATACAATGAATATAATTAACATACACATTATCTAAAATATCATTTTCATCTTTTTCTAACATTTTTTTAATAGTTGTAAGTAATTGCTTTTTATAAAAATTATACCCGTCAATTTCTCGGTTGTATTCTCGGTTGGCTCTAGCTTCTCTTTCCTCTTCTTTTGCATAAGATGCAACATTATTCATATACGTATAAATATAATCATCTAATTTTGGCAAAGAATCAAAATCTTTCTTTAAAAATTTTCTAATTGTTAAATATTCCCCATTAGTATCAATATTTGGTATTCTATATATTTTATAAAATCTATCAGAATCTATCTTTTTACTTCTTTTTTCCATTATGTCCTCCTATATGAGGTATTATTCTATAGTAATTATTTGTATAAGTCAAGTTTTAAAAGGAAACTGATGTAGACTATGTGTGAGAAAATAAAAGAATACGAGCAAGGAATTATTATAGAAATACTTGGACTTGAAATTTATAACAATATTAAATAAATTATGGTTTGTAAGAGGTGTGTAAAATGAAGCGATAATCATATTTAAGTGTTGGATTTAGTGTTGGAATATCAATGACAATTCTTTTTAGTGTTGCTTTTTTGCAAAGTATTAAATAGTTATTCAGAAATTACAGCCGGGATTTGTTTTGATATTCACTAGGAATTTTGATTTCTCTAATATTAAAAAAAGATACTTTTGAAGAATATAGTAACCTAGATTTATTAGGTAGATGTGGCGTAGCTTTTGCTAATATCAGTAAAGATTTAATGCCAACAGAAGAAAGAGGCAGTATTGGTATGATTAAACCATCAGGTTGGCATACAGTAAAATATGATATAGTAGATGGTAAATATTTATATAACAGATGTCATTTAATTGGTTATCAATTAACCGGAGAAAATGCGAATGAAAAAAATTTAATTACTTGTACAAGAGAAACTAATACTGGGGTTATGTTAGAATATGAAAATAAAGTAGCGGAATATATCAAGAAAACTAATAATCATGTTTTATATAGAGTTACACCAATATATGAAGATACTAATTTAGTTGCTAGTGGTATTCAAATGGAAGCATTATCAGTTGAAGATAATGGTAAAGGAATTAAGTTTAATATCTATGTTTATAATGTCCAAGATGGTATAGAAATAGATTATAAAACTGGGGAAAGTAAGTTAAAAGATTAATAAAATGTTTTAAAATTGTACTTTTATAAATAAAGAATGATAATTAATATTTTTATGCTATAATAATTAACAAATGAAGTGTGGTAGCAATGAATAAAAGAATTTGTTTTGTAATTGAAGCATTTATATTAATGATATTTTTTCCTTTAGTGGTAAATGCAAATATTGTTTGTAATGATGGAACAATAAGTCCAAGTTGTGCCGACTGCCATAGAGGATGTTGCTCACATCATGGTGGCTGTTCAAATAGTAGTTCTAGTAGTAGTTCATCAAATTCAAGTTCAAATTCAAATTCTAATAATAGCAATAGTAGTACATCTGAAACTTATAAAGAAACACCAGTAATAGTTGAAAATCCTAAAAGTAAAGATGCAACATTAAAATCTGTAAAGATCGATTATGAAGAAATAAAAGTTTCAGCTAATATGTCTTATACTACTAATAAAGAGAGTGTTAGTGTTGTTGCTACTCCAAATGATAATAAAGCTACTATAGATTATGATCAAAATCCTGATTTAGTTATTGGTGAAAATGTTATTACTATTAAGGTAACAGCAGAAAATGGCAATATTAAAGAATACGTTTTAAATATAACTAGAGAAAAAATATTAAGTAATAATAAAAACATAAAAATTAAAGTTGATGACGAAGATATCACTTTTAATGCATATAAAAGTGATACAATTTACTTATCTTATAATAAAGATAGAATAGATATTAAATATGAATTAGAAGATGAAAATGCAAAAGCCGAAATTATTGGTAATGAAAATTTAAAAGAAGGAAAAAATGAAGTAATTGTTAAAGTAACAGCGGAAAATGGTGAGGAACAAAACTATACAATTGTTGTGGAAAAATATAACAAAACTGACGAAACAGCTGTCAATGTTATTGCTTCCTTATTTGTCATTGCAATTTTTGGTGGCGCTATATTATTAATTGTTAAATTAACAAAGAAGAAATAATAAAGAAAATATTTGCTATATATTAAAATTTATCATATACTAGTTTCTCAAAGAGATGATTATATGTTATTACTTAGAGCATTAAATGAATATGATATTTTAAGTGATCCATCTACTAATGGAATTGCCTCTAAAGAAATGATTTATAATTTAGTTAAATCATATTATGAAAATATTAAAGATAAAGAATATATAAATTTAAGTAGTAAAGAAAAAGAAACGTTTATTAGAGAGCATATTAAAGAATATTTAATTAGTCACAGGCATAAATTAGAAAAATTATATAATAAAAGAAATGCTTTATATAGAAAGACAATTAATGATTTGCTATATAATCATAATCCAGCAGGAGTTATTATGTTTAAAAAATATATGTCTTCTTTACAAAGCCATTTAAATAGTGGTTCAAGAATAAACTCTAATTGGATTTCCACGTCTAAATCTTTTGCTAGCATTAAAAAATATTATGATAAACAAAGTATCCATAAAGTTGCTTTAATTTTCTCTAATACAAATGGAATTATTGATAGTGATAGGATATTAACAGTTGATGTATCGACTGATGAAAATATAAAAAATAATTCATATTTATATAATAAAATTAATTGTAATGATTTAGAGTTATTAACATATTTAAGTGAAAAACATCCCGCTATAATAGATTTCTTTGATACTCATTATACTTTTCAGACTAATCCTAAAGCAACAGGGTTTAAGTACGCTAAATCTTCAAGTGAAGTATGTATTTATGAGTATTTACCTGCTAGCCATATTATTGGTTTAATTGAAGCGATACAAATGGATTTAATAACTATGGAAGTTTTTAATTTTGATTATTTTAAATTAGATAAAAAAGAACAAGAAATATATTTGAAGACTTTAAAAAATATGTTACTTAAAGCTGTTAAATATGAAAAAGATGCATTTTTATTACATGTCTATGAAGAATTATACTTAAATAATAGAAATATAAATGAACTTGTAACATTTAGTGATAGTAGGGAAAAGATTATTGCAAATCGTAATAAAATATTGAGATTAGCTAGAGTAATGCCAAATATACAGATAAAGTAGGTTTTATTTCACCAAACATTTAAATTTTCATACCTTATAATAGGTGATAAACTATGGATGAAAGAGCAACTAAAAAGGTCGTAATTGACGCTGGACATGGAGGTATCGGTTAAATCCAAAAATAGAAGAAATGACTATTTTGGTAAGTAAATACAAG
>CANRGA010000032.1 GCA_947630055.1 uncultured Bacilli bacterium | reverse complement strand
AATAACCCATAATTCCCCTACCTCTACTTATTGTTTATCTCTTAAATATATTATACCATTATAATTATTTTAAGTCACTTAAAAAACAAGTCATTTGACTTATTTTTAATCTTCTCTTTCTAAAAATATTTTTTTGGTAAAGCCACCACGTTTTTCTCTTTTTCTTACTCTTATTTTATCAAATTCTTCTAGTGTTGTATTTTTACATAATACAATACTTTGTAAAACTTCTTCAATATCAGCAAGTTCTAAAATATCACCACTTGCTAAATATTCTTTAACTTCTTCTAATAATTTTTTATTTAACTCTTTTAAATATTCTTCATCATCTAATATTCTTGTAACTGGTTTAGCTCCATTTTCTACCATTATTTCGGGTATATTATCTCTTACTAATTTATTATATACTTTCATTCCTTTTCTCCCTTTTAAGTTTTTTAATAGTTGTATCGATTTCTCTATCATAAGAAACAACCATATCTTCTGTTTCTTCTAGTGATGCTTTTTCAAATAAATTACATAATTCCATTTCAGAAACATACTCTTTATTTATTCTATCTAAATTTTTTACTAAATATTTAACATCTAAATGACGAATTATACTGTGATATAGTTCTTTATTTTTTGCTTCAGCATCTTCTTTTGCCTCTTCATATGTATCAAATAAATCAGTAACTATATTTATTGGATATGGCTCTGATATAGCATTATATTGAGGAGTTATTCTGTCTTCAACTTGAACACTATTTCTCGTACTTAAAGAAACTTTAAATGTTTTATAATCTTTATGAGGAAATACTACTTTATGTGATACTTTACTACTACCATCAGATAAATATTTTACTTTTGATTCTACCACAAAACATTTAGAAGCAATAAATCCTTTTGTTATATCTTCCCATCCTTGGGAATATCCACCAACCTCTTTTAATTCTAATACGGCATATTTTACCGGATAATTTAGTTCTTTATTCATACTTCTCTCCAATTAATCTATGTATATTAAATATATTACTTAAATATTTTTATTGCAATTCTTTTCTCAATTTTGTAGACAAATTTTTCATTGCTTGTTTCTATTTTTTTAAACCAGTGGAAACTTCAAAATTTTTAATTTCAATTGGTTTATCATCTATAATTATTAATTTACCATTTAATAAATATATACTTCCAGATATAGAATTAAATTTTCTTATATGAACGCTATTATTACAACTTTCTAATTTATTAGCCAATTGAATATAATCTAACTTGTTTCCATCTTTTTCATATTCACAAGCATTTCCGGGGAACAAATATACTTCACCATCATATAATATACTTAACTTTTCTAATAACACTAATATATTATCAGTACTGTTTTTTGGTGATATATGCATTAAAAATTTATAATTACCATTAAAAATAACTAATCCACAACATGATCCAATTCCAAAAGTAAAAACATTATCTTGACTAAATGTTAAAGAATAATAATCCATAGGAACGAAGATTCCAATTTCTTTTAAATACGATTCATCTAAACATTCTAATGATTTTTCTTCTAATTGAACTTTGACTTTTGCAATTCCAAATTGATAGGCAATATCAATTTTCTCTCCATTAAATTTGTATTCATTTTTTAATGTATTATCTAAATTAATTTTTTTAAAATCAAAATTATACTTATCCATTGTTTTTCCACCTCTAAACTATTATATTACTATAACATTTTGTTATATAAACCATTTTTAAATTTAAAATAAATGATGAATTAATTAATTAATTTTCCATATTTATTAAATAATTTTTTTATAAATTTCTTTTTTTATTATTGCTTCTAATTGTTTAAAAGATTTATTAATATACTTTCTGTTTATTCCTATTATTGGTATATTAAAATCTTCAATTTTATTATATAATTTTTCTATAAATAATCCTTTTCTATTTTCATTGCCATGATTTGTATATATATAATTAACACAACATGATGGTGATTGTTCTATACCTAAAATTGCAATAACTTTATAATTTGAAGCAATTATATTTTTTATTTCATCGGCAACTTGAGTTGCTAATTTTTCACAATGCTCATTAAATTCCTTATTATTATACTTTGCTAATCCCATAGGTTTTCTAATTAAATTATTATTAAAACTACTTTCAGTACAAGGCATTTGAATAATATTAATATTATTATCTAATAATAACTCTACAATAGGTTTAATTGAACTTTGCCATTCATATTTTACTAACCCCTGAGCTTGGTATGCTTGTGATAATAAACAAAATGGCACAAAAACAAAATACTTGCTTCTATTATCTTGTATCATATATAATCATCACCAAATTTAACATTTTTATATCTTTCAATTAAATCATTAATTTTAGGATAAAGAAATTTTTTATAAACATTAATAGTTGCATTTAATATTTCTCTATCATTAGTATATAATGGCATACCTATTAAACATTGGGCCTCACTTACTTTTGGAATAATACCACGAACTAAAAATTCATTTTTTTCTTCATAATCATTTTCTAAATTTTTAACAGGTAATAATAAATCAATATTATATTCTTTAAATAATTCCTTAAACAAATTTAACATATCATCTTGTTCAATAGCAAATAATTGACTATTTCTAGCACCATCTGCAACATATGATATATTTAATTGCTTACATAAAATAATCGTTGTTACATACATTGATAATCTACAAGCAAGGCAATTAAATTGAGAATAGGATATTTTACCATATTCTTTTAAAATTTCATCAACTTTTAAATTATAAAAATCTTTGATAAATGATCTAAATATAGCATCGATTTTTTTAACACCAAGATATTTTACTTTGTCCTCACCATATTTTTTCATTAATCTTTTATATCCATTTGTAGCATTTTTACTTCCTAATTCCAAAGAATTATCATAATGCACTAATACAGTTTCAAAACCTTGTTCAATTAGTAAAACTGTACTAAGCATAGAATCTTTTCCACCTGAAAATAACACTAAAACTTTTTTCAAAAATTCCACCTCAATCTAATTGCACTTATTGTTTGACAATATAAAAGTCTTTTTTAAATTGCAAATTATCAATAATCTATAAAAGTTTAACATATATAATAATTATAAGAAAGACATACAAATAGAATTTTATATTTTATATAATACGATTGTTTTTTCTTTTCCGTAAGAATCATAATTTGTTATTGATTTGTTATTAATATATTGTTCAAACGAAATCTTATTAAAATTTTTTATTTCATTTATAAAATCTTTTTCGTGCAAAAAGTTACTAAAACCATCACTATATACTAGTACTAAGTCGCCTTTCTCTACTTTTTTCTTTCCACTTTTTATAAAGTTTAATGCTTCACTTTCTCCTGTAATTGCACCATACGAAACACATTTCCCATTTTCAGTATTATTTGGTTTATTTCTAAAATCTCTGCGTACAATTATTCTAGCTTCAGGTAGATTCCAAGGAATTCCAATTTTATTTATATATGGATCACTATATAATAATTTATCATCTTTTGTTTGAAATTTAATATTTCCTCTTGAATCATAAATAATAACCCCACAATCACAAATATATGCATAATATAAAACATCATTTTCAATTTTTATGCAAGATGCAACCGCTCCATATAAATCATTTTGTAAATAATCGCAAAATTTAATATTTTTTTCATTTATTTTTTTGATATTATTGTTACAAATTTCCAATCTTTCTTTCAATGTTCCCGCAGATTTATAAAAAGTATTACAAATTTCTTTTGCAACAATTTCAGCTCCGCTAGGTCTAGGATATTTTTCTAACATTTCTTCAAAACTACAAGTAGCCAAATCAAAAGCACCAATAGGATCTCTAGTAATTCCATCTGCTACAATAGCCTCTTTATCATCTGCATAAAATTGATCTTCTATCGGAAAATTGCAGTTCATTGTTTTAATATTTTCAAAAGTATTTTTATATAGTAACATTATAATTTCTCCTTAATAATTATGAACTTAACAATATAAAAGTCACTTAAAATCAAAGAAATATCTTTGTACTATCATAATACTCCTTATTAGTAATATTAATTATTATAATAGTATTAATTGTATAGACCTGTACTAGACTAAATTTTTGAAAATAGTACTACCTAAATAACCAAAATTAGGCATTTCTTTTTTTATTCTAAACAAATTTCTTTGATAAATAAATAATAATATAAAAACGCACTTTTATCAAGAGCGTTCTCTTTTTACTCGAAAGTCCGAGTATCAATCTATCTGGTGTTCTTGGAGGGAATCGAACCCTCGGCCTTACGCGTCGGAGGCGTACGCTCTATCCTGCTGAGCTACAAGAACACCTATATTATATCACAAAATTATTCTTTAAAATCATTAATTCTATCTAATTCTTCTTGTTGTAAATCAACAAATATTTTAGTTAATTTTTCGACATCATTATTTTCTAATGCTTCCATATATTGTTTTCTAATTGCAACCGGAATAACTATTGGACACATACTTTTTTGTAGTAGCAAATAATTTATTAGTAATCTTCCTGTTCTACCATTACCATCTGGAAAAGGATGAATATTTTCATAAGTCATATGCATTTTAGCTATATCTTCCATCTTAATATCTTTAGTAATTAAATCATTATAATTATTTATAAAGTTATTCATTTTTTCTTCTAATTCATCAGGTAATGGAAATTTCTTTTCAGATCCAACTATTCTAATTGGCCCTAGTCTATAACCACCAACATATATGATATTATTATTAATAGTTTGATTTATTTCAAGTAATAATTCTTTAGATAATTTTTCTCTTTTTTCTATTTTGTCTAATAAAATATTTAATATTTCTTTATGATTTATTGCCTCATATATTTCTCTTGGACTAACATTTTCAATATTACAATAATCACTTTCAAATAATAAAGCAAATGTTTCATTTATGCTTAAAGTACTACCTTCAATAGCATTACTATGATATGTACTTCTTGTAATAAAATCCTCAAAATATTTTTGATTATTCTTAATAAAATCCAAATAATTCATAAAGCACCTCTTTTCTTATTTATTATAACACAATTAATCACTTATTACTTCATTTACTTTTATATCATAACTGAAAGCAAAATTAATATTATTTAAACATTCTTGATAACATAAACCAATGGCATATACATTATGTTTACTAAAAAATCTATCATAGTAACCTTTACCATAGCCTATTCTAAATCCTTCTTTATTAAAACATATTCCTGGTGTAATACATACAGAATCTTTAAAATTAGTTACTTTATTATTAGTAATTGGCTCTAAAACATTAAAAGATCCTTCTTCTAAATCTTTAATACTATTTATATAATAAAAATCTATTATATTACCATTTACTTTAGGCACTGCTACTTTTTTAAATTTTAAAAAGTAATTAATTAAATTAATTGT
This sequence comes from uncultured Bacilli bacterium, assembly GCA_947630055.1. Classification (GTDB taxonomy): domain Bacteria; phylum Bacillota_I; class Bacilli_A; order RF39; family UBA660; genus SIG200. The sequence continues at coordinate 6,921 of CANRGA010000032.1, read as the reverse complement.
ATCTACTTCACTATCTTTAGAAACATATATTAAAACAGTATTACTTTTTTCTATAAAAGAATTATTAATTACTTTTTCATAAATAATTTTATCTTTTTCATACTTATTTTTAATATTATTTCTTATTAATAAATATTTTTTTCTTATTTCATTTTTCATATAAAAATTATATCATAAAAAATAGTAAGTAAACTTACTATTCAAACCTACCAATAATATTATTAATTTTTAAAATATCATTAGGATCAATTTTTAAAGTTAATAAAGCATCGCCAGTACCACCATAAACAACATCATGTTTTAATAATTTATTATCAAAAAGACATGGTATATTTAAATTAAAGAAAGGAACTGTGCCAACCTCATAACCTAATTCATTTTTTATTTTTTCTTTATCAGCCATTTTTAATTTTATAAAACCGAATAATTCCTTTAATTTTGCAAAATCTAATCTCCCATTTTGAAAAGAAGTAATACACGCTACTAAACCATTTTCAGATTGTAATATAAAAGTTGGTGCTGATTTTTCGATAGGATAAAATTCTTTTGCATCCTCTACAGTTAAAATTGGTTTATCTTGTCTAATTAATTCAAAATTAACGTTGGCTTTAGTTAAAATCTCTTCAATCTTTGTACTTGTCATTATAAAACCTCTAAAATAATTTCATAATATCATTGATTGTAACAAAAATGATTAAAAGCATTATTAGAATAAAACCAATTGTATGACACCAATTCTCGATATTTTGATTAACTGGACTACCTTTTATTTTTTCAATTATTAAAAATAATATATGTCCTCCATCAAAAGCTGGGAAAGGTAAAATATTTATTAAACCAACATTAATACTTAATAGAGATAATAAACGAATAAAGTTTTGAACACCATAAGCAAAACCTAAACCAGTTACATTATCACCTACAACTTGATAAATACCTACCGGACCAGATAAATTATCGATAGATAAACGACCAACTACTAAATTACCTAAAGTTATTAACATTGTATAAATAAAATTGCAGAAGTTTAAGAAAGCATCTTTAATACTATTAAAGAAACCTTTTTCAACCTTTTGTTCAACACTAAAACCATATCTTTGAACCTTTTCTCCATTTTCTTCAATTGGGTTACCATCTTTATCATAAACATAATCTTTCTTTAGTTTATAATCTTTAATTTCACCATCTTTATTTTTTATTGTAAAAGTATATGTATCATCTTTACTTTTAAAAGCAAGTCTAGTTTGCGCTTCTTCCCAAGAAGATATTTTTTTACCATTTATTTTTAAAATAGTATCACCAGCAACTATGCCATTTTTTTCAAAAACAGAATTTTCTTCAACCATTGAAATTTTATTGGTAGTAACAACATTACCCCAGATAAAACCAGTAATAATTAATAAAATGATAGCTAAAATAAAGTTGTTTGTAACACCAGCTGCCATAACAATAATTCTTTGCCAAATTGGCTTATTACATAAAAATTTATCTTTAGCAAGCTTTTTACCATTTATTTTAGTTTCTTCATCATCTTCATAAACTTCACCAGCCATAGAAACAAAGCCACCAATAGGAAGAGCTCTAATATTATATTTTATACCATCCTTTTTTCCTGTATGGGAATATATAATAGGTCCCATACCAATAGAAAACTCATAAATATAAACGCCAAATTTTTTCGCCCAAATAAAGTGACCAAATTCATGTACTAAGACAATAATTCCAAGTAAAAATACAAATAAAATTAAAGTTATAATCCACATGTTGAATTCTTCCTTTCTATAAAAACATTATTATTATAACATAAGTAAATACAATAAATGATAAACTATCGATTCGATCTAAAATACCACCATGACCAGGCATAATATTGGAAAAATCTTTTATATCATTTTCTCTTTTTATCTTACTAAATACTAAATCACCAATTTGTCCAATTATTGAAAGTAAAATAGTTATTAAAATTATTCTAATATTAAGCTTAGCAATTAATTTACAATAAACTATTAAAGCAATTGTTACACCACCAATTACACCAGCAATTGCTCCTTCCCAAGATTTATTAGGACTAATTTTAGACATTTTATGTTTACCAATAAGCATACCAATAGCATATGCAAAAGTATCAGTAAATATAGTTACACTTATTAAATACATTAAAACATATACATTAGCATTTCGAATAGTAATTAATAAATTAAAAAATAAACCAATTAAATAAATTGCACTAATTAAGTAAAATGCATCTTCAACTTTATATTTTTCTTTTTTATAAAATATAGTTGGTATTAATAATATTATTAAAGGTAGTAAAAATCTATTGTAACCCATATAGTAATAAAATGATATATCACCATAATTACCAAGTACAAGATATAAAAGTGTTACTAATCCCAAAATTTTTACAATATTAGGAATAGGTTGATGTGATTTTTTTAAATTTAATATTTCTATATATCCTAATATACTAAAAATACTACATCCTACTGCAAAAGGATATCCGCCTAAATAAATTAAAGGTATTACAATAGCTAGTGCCACAATTGCACTAATAATTCTTACTTTCATATAACCTCCATACAATTATATTCCAAATAAAGTATACTATTATTTATAAAAAATCACAAGAAAAAGTGTATTTCTACACTTAATTTTCATTTAATTATCAATTTCTAATCTATCAACTTCATCTAAAGCTTCTTCTAAAATATTACGATATCTTTTTTTGTAATTTGCAACTTGTCTTTTTAGACTTTCAGCTTCTGACTCTACTTTTTCCGCTTTTATTAATGCATTATTGATTATTCTTGAAGCATTTCTTTTAGCATCTTCTATTAATGCTCTAGATTCATCAAAAGCAGTTTTCTTAATATTTTGCGAAGATTCTTCAGCAAGTAAAATTGCTCTATTTAAAGTATTTTCAATATTTTTATAACGAGTTAGTTCATTTCTTAGCGCTTCTATTTCTTGATCACGACTTTTTAAATTACTAAGCATCCCCTCATATTCAGTCGTAACACTTTGGACAAAAGAGTTTACTTCACCTTTATTATAGCCTGGAAAACTCGTATTAAATTTTCTCATACGCTACCTCTTTTCTACCACTCTAATTCGTCTTCTGCTCCACTTTTTGTTTTTTCATTATCATCAGTTATTTTACCTTGAACATTGACATTTTTAGGTGTGCATAAGTAAATACCCACTCCTATTTTTTGCATATTGCCACCAATGGCATAAATACAACCACTTAGAAAATCAATTATTCTTTTAGCTTGTGCAGATGTAACTCTTTTTAAATTAACTACTACACTATTTCTTGTTTTTAAATGATCCGCAATAGCTTGTGCTTCAGAAAAACTTCTTGGTTCTAAAAGAATCATTTGATTACCAGCTTTATCAGCATTCTTTAATGCATCAGATTCTGATACTGAATAATATTCATCTTCTGTTCCCATTTCATCTATTTCATCATCATTTTTAAACAAATCTTTAATTCTAAGTGCCATAACATATCCTCCAATATTCTTTATTTACTACTTAATTCTATCAAATAAATAAAACTTTTACAAGACTATTTTACTTTCAATGTAATCCTTTACATCTTCTAGATTAATTACATCTTGTTTCATAGTATCACGATTTCTAATTGTAACGGTATTATTGTTCAAAGTATCATCATCTACAGTAATAGTAAATGGTGTTCCAATAGCATCACTTCTTCTATATCTTTTACCAATACTTCCTGCTTCATCATAACTACAAGAAAAATGTTTAGCTAAATTATTATAAATATCAGTAGCTTTTTCACTATGTAATTTTTTTACTAAAGGCAAGATAGTTACTTTAATTGGAGCAAGTGCTGGCGTAATTTTAAGTACTAATCTTGTTTCATCATCAACTAATTCTTCTGTGTAAGCATCCGCTAAAACTGATAAAATTAAACGATCTACACCAACAGATGGTTCAATAACATATGGAATATATTTTTCATTTGTTTCTGGATCTAAATATCTTAAATCAGCACCAGAATGTTCAATATGAGTATTTAAATCATAATTAGTACGATCAGCAATTCCCCATAATTCTCCCCATCCAAATGGAAATTTATATTCAATATCAGTTGTAGCTTTACTATAGAAAGATAACTCTTCTTTTGAATGATCTCTATATCTTAAATTTTCTTCTTTTAAACCAAGTAGTTTAAGAAAATCAATACAATAATTTTTCCAAAAACCAAACCACTCTAAATCGGTATCAGGTTTACAGAAAAACTCTAATTCCATTTGTTCAAATTCACGTGTTCTAAAAATAAAATTACCTGGAGTTATTTCATTTCGAAAACTCTTACCATATTGCGCAATACCAAATGGAATTTTAGCTCGCATACTTCTTTCAACATTCTTAAAGTTAACAAAAATACCTTGAGCAGTTTCTCCTCTTAAATAAATTTTATTTTTAGCATCTTCTGTTACACCTTGATATGTTTCAAAAAGTAAATTAAATTTTCTAATATCAGTAAAATCACTACTACCACATTTAGGACAAGTAATATTTAACTCTTGCATTTTACTAATAAGTTCATCTTCACTCATCCCATCGCCAGTTATTTCACCATGAGTAGCATCTTCAATTAATTTATCAGCTCGATATCTACTTTTGCAATGTTTACAATCAATAAGGGGATCATTAAATGATGCTACATGACCTGATGCTACCCATACTTGAGGATTCATCAAAATAGCAGAATCTAGGCCATAATTAAATGAACATTCTTGCACAAATTTTTTCCACCACATATTTTTAATATTTTGTTTTAAAAGTGCTCCCAAAGGACCGTAATCCCACGCATTAGCAAGACCACCATAAATCTCACTACCTTGATAAATGAAACCATATTGTTTAGAGTAATTAACTAAATCCTCCATCGTAACTTTTTTTTCCATAAAATTTTCCTCCTTTAAAAATAAAAACTTCTAGCAATATGTAAGGACGAGTATAACCCCGCGGTTCCACCTTACTTATTCCTAGAAGAATCACTCTTATTATATAGCTCGGGCTTTCCACACCGTCATCACTTGTATGTACTAAATTATATACTAAATAATTTATTTTAGCAATGTTTTTTGTTAAGAATTGTCAAATTTTATATATTATATTGCGTATAAAAATTATTTTAATTATAATGAAAGAGAGCCTAATAGTTCTCAAGACGAATTATTAGTTTTTTTTATTTATGGGAGGTAATTATGACTAAATATGTATTCGTAACTGGGGGTGTTGTTTCTGGACTTGGTAAAGGAATTACAGCATCAAGTGTTGCTCTTTTGCTAAAGTCACGTGGCTACAAAGTATTCATGCAAAAATTTGATCCTTATTTTAATGTGGATCCTGGCACTATGAATCCAATTCAACATGGTGAAGTTTATGTAACTCAAGATGGATGTGAGACTGATTTAGACTTAGGTCACTATGAAAGATTTATTGATGAAGAACTTAATTATTCATCAAACATCACTAGTGGTAAAATTTATAAATCAGTTATTGAAAAAGAAAGAAAAGGAGATTATTTAGGAGCTACTGTGCAAATGGTACCGCATATTACAAATGAAATTAAAAACAAAGTTTATGAAGCTGGTACATCATCTAATGCAGATATTGTTATTACGGAAATTGGTGGTACAGTTGGTGACATTGAATCACAACCTTTTATTGAAGCCTTAAGACAAGTGCAATATGAGTTAGGACGAGATAATACTTTCTTTATCCATTGTACCCTTATTCCATATATTTTTGGTTCTGGCGAGCTTAAAACAAAGCCAACCCAAAATAGTGTTAAAGATTTAAGAAATATGGGAATTACTCCTGATGCACTAGTTTGTCGTGTTCCTTATGATACCAGTGAAGCAATTAAAAATAAATTATCATTATTTTGTTCAATTCCCGTTAGTAATATAATTGATTCAGTTGATGTTAATAATATTTATGAAATACCTATTAATTATCATAAGCAACATATTGATGAAATTATTTTAAAACAATTCAAGTTACCACTTAAAAGTGCCCATTTAAAATATTGGGAAGATTTAATTAAAACTGTCGAAAACTTAAATGGCGAAATTGAAATAGCTTTAGTAGGTAAATATGTAGAACTCCATGATGCTTACCTATCTGTAGCAGAATCACTTCGTCATGCAGGATACGCTGTAAGTAAAAAAATAAATATTAATTGGATAGATTCAGAAAGTTTAGAAAAAGAATCAACTAACTTAAAAAAGATATTTAAAAATTCTAAAGGAATATTAGTTCCTGGCGGTTTTGGCTCTCGTGGTATTGAAGGCAAAATAAAAGCCATTAAATATGCTAGAGAAAATAAAATTCCTTTTTTAGGTATTTGTTTAGGAATGCAACTAGCTGTAATAGAATTTGCTCGTAATGTATGTCATATTGAAGATGCTAATTCTACAGAATTTGATGCCATTTGTAAAAATCCTATTATCGATTTAATGGCTGATCAAAAAGCAATTATTAATATGGGTGGTACTTTAAGACTTGGAAATTATGAATGTAAAATAGAAAAAAATACTTTAGCATATAAAGATTATAAAACTGATACTATTTTAGAGAGACATCGTCATCGTTATGAATTTAATAATGCTTATAAAGAAATATTAGAAAAAAATGGAATGATTTTCTCTGGAATTAATACTAAAGCAAATTTAGTGGAAATTATTGAACTTCCTAATCATCCTCATTTTATTGCTAGTCAATTTCATCCTGAATTTAAAAGTAGACCAACTAAACCTCATCCATTATTTTTAAGTTTTATTGAAGCTGCAAATAAAATTAAATAAAAATCCACGCCTAAAAGACGTGGTTTTTCGCTAAGGCCTATAAGGCCAATTACTGGCGGCCTCCATTTGG
>CANRGA010000031.1 GCA_947630055.1 uncultured Bacilli bacterium | reverse complement strand
TCCTTAGCTCAGTTGGTAGAGCAACTGACTCTTAATCAGTGGGTCTAGGGTTCGAATCCCTAAGGGGACACCATTTGAAAATTAAACTTGGACTTTGGTTCAAGTTTTAATCATATAAAGGAGTGATTTTAATGTTTGTTGATGAAATTACTTTAAAAGTTATTGCTGGTAATGGTGGTGATGGTTGTACATCATTTCGTAGAGAAAAATTTGTTCCAATGGGAGGACCTGATGGTGGTAATGGAGGCCGTGGGGCCAATATTATCTTTAAAGTAGATAAAGGACTTAAAACTTTAGTTGATTTACGCTATATGAAAATTATTAAAGGAGAAAAAGGGGTTAATGGTAAGGGTTCAAATAAGTATGGTTCTAATGCGGATGATGTCATTATAAATGTACCAATGGGTACAACGATTACCGATTTAGATACAAACCTTATTATTGCGGATTTAACCAATGAAAATGACGAAGTAGTAGTAGCTCATGGAGGAAGAGGTGGCAAAGGTAATAAATCATTTGCGACTCATGATAATCCGGCTCCTAAATTTAGTGAAAAAGGTGAACCTGGTGAAATTCGTTTAATTAAATGTGAACTAAAGCTTCTTGCTGATGTTGGTCTAGTTGGTCTTCCATCCGTAGGAAAAAGTACATTACTTTCCCAAATAAGTGCTTCTAAACCTAAAATAGCTGCATATCATTTTACAACACTTTCGCCTAATTTAGGTGTCATAAAACTTAAAAATACTAAATCATTTGTTATGGCAGATTTACCTGGTTTAATTGAAGGGGCATCTGAAGGTGTTGGCCTTGGTGATAAATTTTTAAGACATGCTATGCGTACAAAAATACTTTGTCATATTATTGATATGAGTGGCAGTGAAGAGAGAAATCCAATTGATGATTATAAAGTAATTAGAAAAGAAATTGAAAATTATAGTGATAAATTAGCAAAAAAGGCTGAAGTAATTGTAGCTAATAAAATGGATTTAGAATCTGCTAGTAATAATTTACAAAAATTTAAAAATAAATATCCAGATAAAATTATTTTCCCAATTAGTGCTATGAATAATGAGGGAATTGAAGATTTATTAAATTATTTAGCTGATAAATTAGATGAAATAGCTGAAAGTAATTTATATGAAAATAATGATTTGGAAAGTCATATGGTCTTTAAATTTAAGGAAGAAAAACCATATACTATTACTAAAGATGGTGATATTTGGGTTATAAAAGGTGAACAAATAGAAAAATTATTTAATATGACTAAATTTAATGAAGATGAAGCAGTACTTAGATTTGCTCGCAAATTAAGAGGTATGGGTGTAGAAGATGAGTTAGAACGCCTTGGAGCAAAACGTGGCGATGAAGTACAAATTTTAGATTATATTTTTGAATTTAAGGAATAGTTAGTTATTGCAACTATTTCTTTTTTATATTATAATTATATTAGTGTATAAAATAGGGTGATAGATAATGAATGAAGAAACTAAGAATGAATCATATGAAATGGATAATAGTAAATCATCTAAAAGATTAAAAAAATATTATATTTTAGTATTTGCCTTGATACTATTAATCGGTATAATAACAGCAACATATGCTTTTTTCCAAATCACTACCGAAGGATCTCAATCTAAATCTAAAATAACTGCAACTACAGAATGTTTTGATATCGATTTTGAAGATGTAAGTGATGAAGGAATAAATAACCTAGATATTAATTATCCAATTACGGATGAATATGCTATCGGTACAACAGGTGAAGAAGACAATTTAAAACCAATTAAAGTTAAAATAACCAATAAATGTACAACTAGCGAAAATAAATTAAACTATAAATTAACTATTACTACATTATCTAAAGATGCTGCTGATGAAAATGATAAAGGCTATATTCCTGATAATAAAGTTAGATATAGTTTAGATAAAGCTGAAAACACTGGTGCTGCAGTTAATTTAAAAACACCAGATTATGTAAGTAGTTTAAGAAAATTATTAGATTCAGATGATATGACTAATTTGTTAAAAGCTACTATTACTAAAAAAGGTATTCAATTAAGTGATTATGACACAGTTACATCATATGTTTTGGATGAAAGTAGTTTAGCGGTCAATTCATCAGTTACTTATAGTATAAAGTTATGGATAGATTATTATGAAGGCGATAGTGCTGCTCATACTAACCCAGATAGTCATGTTGAAGGAGAAGAAAACATATATGATAATTCAACTCAAGGTCAAAAATTTGCATCAGTTATAAGTATAATAGCTGATGGAAGTACAACTAAATAAATAATTTAAATAAAAAGGTTATTCGATAATAACTTTTTTTAATGTCATAATTAGTTTATTAATGTGGACTTTAATAAGTCAATTTGATAAAATTAAAATGGTGAAGATAATATGTATAGTTATTTTAATGGAATAATAAAGGAAACTAATAGTGATAGTATTGTAATAGATGTAAATGGCATAGGTTATAAAATATTTGTACCTAATCCATTTAGTTACGAAATTGGTAAAGATTATATAATATATGTATATAATCATATAAGAGAAGATGAATATTCTTTATATGGTTTTAAAAGCACAGAAGAAAAAGAATTATTTATGAAACTTATTAATGTTAAAGGTATGGGGCCAAAAGTTGCATCTGGAATATTTGCTACTGGTTCAATTAATGGTATAGTTGATGCAATTAATAAAGAAAATATTTTATATTTAACTAAGTTTCCTAAAATTGGTGAGAAATTAGCTAGACAAATTATTTTAGATTTAAAAGGTAAAGTTACATCAAATATAGAAGTAGAAGAAGATAATAGTTTAGAAGAATTAATTAGTGTACTTGAAAATTTAGGATATAAAACAGTTGAAATTAAAAAAATTATTAATATGGTTGATCATTCAAAAACATTAGAAGAACAAGTAAAAGAAGCATTAAAATTATTGCTGAAATAAACAAATGTTTGCAAAAATATCTTGCAATATTTTTTTAAAAATGATAGAATGAATTTAGTATACAGGAGGTTAATATGGAACAAAGAATTTTTGATGCCAATGAACAAGAAGAAGATATTTTTGAAAAAAGTATTAGGCCAGAAAATTTAGATGAATATATTGGTCAAGATGAAATAAAAGAGAATTTAAGAGTGTTTATTAAAGCTGCTAAAATGCGTAATGAACCTTTAGATCATGTTTTATTATATGGGCCTCCTGGACTTGGTAAAACAACTCTTGCACATATTATTGCTAATGAACTCGGATCAACTCTTAGAACTGCAAGTGGTCCATCGATTGAAAAAACTGGCGATTTAGCAGCTATACTTTCTAATTTAGAACCAGGAGATGTTTTATTTATAGATGAGATTCATCGGATGCCATCGTATATTGAAGAGATATTGTATCCCGCCATGGAAGATTTTGAAATTGATTTAGTTATTGGTGGTGAAGGTAAAAGCAAAAGTATTAAAATAAATTTACCACCTTTTACTTTAGTTGGAGCAACAACTCGTTCAGGTGATTTATCAAGTCCCTTAAGAGATAGATTTGGAATTGTAGCAAAACTTGAATATTATACTTTTGAAGAACTTAAAAATATTGTAAAAAGAAGTGGTAATGTTTTTAATATCAAAGTTGATGATGATGCCGCAATGGAAATAGCCAAGAGAAGTAGAAAAACACCAAGAGTAGCTAATCGTTTATTTAAAAGAGTAAGAGATTTTGCTTTGGTTGAAGGAACAGGAGTTATTAATTTAGAGATAACCCAAAAAGCTTTAAAAAGATTAAAAGTTGATGAAGATGGTTTAGACAATATTGATAGAGAATATTTAACTAGTTTAATTGAAAAATTTAATGGTGGACCAGTAGGAGTTGAAACTATTGCTACTAGTATAGGCGAAGAAGTTACAACAATTGAAGATGTTGTGGAGCCATATCTTTTACAAGAAGGGTTCATTAAAAGAACCCGAAGCGGTAGAATTGCAACAGAAAAAGCCTATAAAAGTTTAGACTATTCTTATAATGTTGGCTTGTTTAAGGAGTGATAATTTGGAAATATTTGATGGAAAAAAAGTAAGTAATGAAATACTTAGTGAAGTAAAAGAAAAAATAGATAAATTAAATAAAAAACTAGGTCTAGCTATAATTTGGGTTGGTAATAATGAAGCGAGCCATATATATATTAAGAATAAATTAAAAAGATGTGAAGAATTGGGAGTAAAGGGTAATTTATATCATTTAGATGAAAATACAACGGAAGAAGAAGTTATTACATTAATTGAAAAATTAAATAATGATAATAGTATAGATGGTATTATTTTACAAAGTCCTGTTCCAAATCAAATTGATATAATTAAATGTTTTAATAAAATAATACCAAGTAAAGATATCGATGGCTTTTCTAATATATCGTTAGGTAATTTATTATTAGATAAACCCGGTCATATATCGTGTACGCCAAAAGGTGTTATGAAGTTACTTGATTATTATCATATTAATTTAGATGGTAAAAGTGTTTGTTTAATTAATAGAAGTATTATTGTGGGAAAGCCATTATTTAATTTATTAATTAGGAGAAATGCTACAGTTACTATGTGTCATTCTCATACTAAAAATTTGAGTGAATATACTAAAAATGCTGATATAGTAATTAGTGCTGTGGGAAAGCCTAAATTTATTACGAAAAATATGCTTAAAGATGGAGCAATTGTTATTGATGTAGGTATTTCTCGAATAGATGGTAAAGTTGTTGGTGATGTTGATTTTGATGATGTTTTAGATAAAGTTGCATATATTACTCCCGTTCCTGGTGGGGTAGGTCCAATGACAGTAGCAATGATATTTGAAAATTTATTAGAAAGTATAGAATAATATTTAGAAATAGCGGAGGTAATAAAAAATGGATAAATATTTAGAAGAAGCTTTAAAATTAGAAAGAAAAAGACAAGAAGAAAATATTGAATTAATTGCATCAGAAAATTATGTATCAAAAGATGTATTGAAAATACAAGGTAGTATTTTAACAAATAAATATGCTGAAGGATATCCTGCCAAAAGATATTATGGTGGTTGTGAATATATTGATATATTTGAAAACAAAGCTATTGAATATGTGACAAAATTATTTAATTGTAAATATGCAAATGTTCAACCTCATAGTGGATCTAGTGCTAATATGGCTGTCTATCGAGCACTACTTAATCATGGTGATAAAGTAATGGGAATGAATTTAAATCATGGCGGTCATTTAACTCATGGATATAATTTGAATTTTAGTGGCATTGACTATGAAATTGTTAGCTATGATGTTGATCCTGAAACAGAAATGATTAATTATGATACGTTAAGAGAACTTGCATTAAAAGAAAAACCTAAAATGATTATAGCAGGAGCATCTGCTTATTCAAGAATAATTGATTTTAAAAAGATAAGAGAAATTTGTGATGAAATAGGTGCCTATATGTTTGTTGATATGGCCCATATTGCAGGACTTGTTGCAGTAGGACTTCATCCATCACCAATTCCTTATGCTGATGTTGTTACATCAACTACTCATAAAACATTAAGAGGTCCAAGAGGAGGAATAATTTTAACTAATAATGAAGAAATAGCTAAAAAAATTAATAAAACAATTTTCCCTGGTATTCAAGGTGGTCCACTTATGCATGTAATTGGTGCTAAGGCACAAAGTTTTTATGAAGCTTTACAACCAGAATTTAAAACTTATCAAGAACAAGTTTTAAAAAATATCAAAGCTATGAGTGATGAATTTATTAAACTAGGATATCATGTAATAAGTGGTGGAACAGATAATCATTTAATTTTACTTGATGTTAAGGGAAGCGTTGATGTAAATGGTAAAGAGGCAGAAAAACTTCTTGATAAAATTCATATTACGGTAAATAAAAATACTATTCCAAATGAAACCGAAAAAGCGATGGTAGCAAGTGGTATTAGAATTGGTTCACCTGCTATGACAACAAGAGGTTTTAAGGAAGATGAATTTATTAAAGTAGCTCATATTATAGATGAGGCTTTAAGGAATAAAGATGATGAAGAAGTTTTAGCTAAACTTACTAAAGAAGTATTAGAATTAACTTCTAAATATCCTCTTCATTATTAGGAGTAAAATATGTCAAAGTGGGATAAAAAATATATTGAATTATGTGAAGAAATTTTAGAAAAAGGTGTTAGAGTAAAAAATAGGACTGGAATTGATACTATTAAAATACCATTTAAATCATTTGAATTTGATTTAGAAGAAGAATTTCCGATTTTAACTACCAAATTTGTTGCTTTTAAATCAGCAGTATTAGAAATGCTTTGGTTTTATCAAGCTAAATCTAATGATGTAAGATGGCTTCAAGATAGAGGAGTTAAAATTTGGAATGAATGGGAAATAGATGAAAATGGTCATTATCAAGATCGCGTATTTCCAAAAGAATATGCCCATACAATTGGTACAGCATATGGTTATATTGTAAATAAATTTAATTTAACTGATAAGTTAATTAAAAAAATAAAAGAAACTCCAACTGATAGGCGAATGATTATGAGTTTATGGCAAGATGATTATTTAGAAACAGCAGTATTACCTTCATGTGTTTGGAATTCAATGTGGGATGTTACGGATGGTAAGCTTAATGCTATTGTTACATGTAGAAGTAATGATGTTCCTTTAGGTATGCCATTTAATATATGCCAATATGCTGTTTTAATTCATATGCTTGCTCAAGTAACTGGATTAAAGCCTGGTAAGTTATATTATAATGCTAAAGATTTACATATTTATGTTAATCAAATTGACGGTATTAAAGAACAAATTAAAAGATATAAAGAACTTGGTGATTTACCTGCTCCTAAATTATGGCTTAATCCCGAAATAAAAGATTTTTATGATTTTGATAATTCAAAAGAACTTAAGGATATTAAACTAATAAATTATGAACATCATGGTAAAATATCAATGCCGGTGGCTGTATGATTTCTTTAATCGCAGCCATTGGTAAAAATGGAGAAATAGGTAAAAATAATGAACTTATTTGGCATATAAAAGAAGATATGCAGTATTTTAAACAAATGACTTTGAATCATCCTGTTATAATGGGTTTTAATACTTATAAATCAATTGGAAGAGCTCTTCCTAATCGAAAAAATATTGTTATAACTAAGAATAATAAAAATAAAATAAATGATAAAAATATTTTTGTTTATGATGATATAAATAATTTAATTAAAGGTTTAAAAGATGATGAAGAATACTTCATAATTGGAGGTCCTTCAATTTATCAAGCATTTTATGATGTTGCAGATAAATTATATTTAACAGAGATAAATGCTGAAGATAAAACAGCAGATAGTTATTTTCCAAAAATAAGCATTGAAGATTGGCATAAAAAATTGATAAAACATTCAAGGGAAAATAATATTGAATATGATTTTGTTGTATATGAAAGGTTAAATAAATGAGTAGAATAATTTTAAAATTTAGTGGTGAAGCCTTAAAAGATAAAGAAACATTAGTAGCTAAAGATAAATTAGCTATTATTTTAAAAACTATTAAATTGTTACAAGCTGGTAAGCATAATGTTGCTTTAGTAATTGGTGGAGGTAACTTTTTTCGTGGGAGATCTCATGAAGATATGGAAAAAGCTACCAGAGATACAATTGGTATGCTTGGGACAGTTATGAATGCCCTATATGTTAAAGATTATTTAGAAAGTAATAATGTTAAAAGCGTTATATCAACTCCATTTAATTTTCCAAATTTAATTGAAAATTATAAAAATGATGAATTAAAATCCTTATATAATAATGGAAATATTATTATTTTTGGTGGTGGTGTTGGCTTAAGTGGCTATTCTACAGACTCTGGAACGATACTTGCGAGAGATATTTTAGATGCCAATTTAATAATTAAAATGACAAATGTTGATGGAGTCTATAGTGATGATCCTATAATTAATAAGAATGCTAAAAAATTTGACTATTTAAGTTATAAAGATGTTTTAGAACAAGAATATCAAGTAATGGATTTATATGCAATTGAAAAGTGTGCAGAGACTAAAACAAAAATATTAGTAATGAATATTGCAAATTATGAAAAAATTAATGAATATTTTAATGGAAAAATAATTGGAACGGAAATAGGTGAGTAAAATGGGAAAGTTATTATTAATTGAAGGAACAGATTGCTCTGGTAAAGGTACTCAAAGTGAACTTTTAAAGAAAAATCTAGAAAATAATGGTTATAAGGTAATTGAACTATCTTTTCCAATGTATGATACACCAACTGGCAAAATAATTGGTGGGCCTTATTTAGGAAAGCAAAGTATCTGTGATGGTTGGTTTAAAGAAGGTGCTAATAGTGTACCGGCTAAAGTAGCATCTCTATATTATGCTGCAGATAGATTATATAATGTTGATATTATCAATGAATATTTAAATAAAGATTATATTGTTATATTAGATCGTTATGTTACTAGTAATATGGGTCATCAAGCTGGTAAAATACAAGATAAAAAGGAAAGAATTGCAATGTTTAAATGGCTTGAAAAATTAGAATACGATTTATTAGAATTACCACGACCTGATATTCAAATATTTTTACATATGCCATATGAATATAGTAAAAAATTACAAAAAAATAGAAAAGAGTTGGATCAACTTGAATTATCAGAAGAAAATATTAGAAATGCTGAAAGAGCTTATATTGAGATGGCGGATTTATTTGATTTTACGAAAATTGAATGTATTAAAGATGAAAAAATAAGAACAATTGATGATATTCAAGAAGAATTATTTAATAAGGTACAAAAGTTGTTGTAGAGGATATATGAAAATAGAAATATTGCCAATAAAAAAAGAAGAATATTTAAAAATTCCGAAAAATGAATTGAATGGTTTTATAAATTTTAGTTATTCTGATAAATTAAGAGGAATATATTATGGTGATAAATTACTTGGTTTAATATGTTTATCTCCAGCATTTGGCCATTTATCTGTTGATATAATGGTTTTACCTGCCTATAGACATAAAGGTGTTGCAACATATGTTTTAAATGAGTTAATAGCCCACGGAGATGAATTTAGTAACTATGAAAGGTTTATTTGCTTATGTTCTCCTAAAAATATAGCAAGTAATAAATTAATGCAAAAATTAAAATGGCCTAGTGATACCAATTATGATGAAGATATGCTTAATGAAGGAGGAGAATATTTTTATATTTATTATCATGATAATCCTTATTATCAAAAATTAACTCGTTAATAATGGACTTTTAGTCCTTTTTTCTTTATAATACATTATGGAAGTGAAATATATGGATATCAACGATTATAATTATGAACTTGATAATAGTTTTATTGCTCAAAGCCCAATTAAAAATCGTAGTGAATCAAAATTAATGATTTTAAATAAAGAAACTGGTGAAGTTGAGCATACTAAATTTTTTAATATAAAAAATTATTTAAAAAAAGGTGATGTACTAGTATTAAATGATACTAAAGTATTACCAGCTCGTTTAATGGGAAAAAAGATAGATACTGATGCTAATATTGAAGTTCTATTATTAAAAAATATTGAAAAAGATATTTGGGAATGCTTAGCACGACCTGGTAAAAGATTACATATTGGTACAATTATTAAATTTAGTGAGACTCTAGAATGTGAAGTAGTAGAAAAATTAGAAGATGGTATTATTCGAGTTAATTTTAAATATCAAGGAATATTTTTAGAAATTATTGAAAGAATTGGTTTAATGCCTCTTCCACCATATATTCATGAATCATTAAAAGAACAAGATCGTTATCAAACAGTATATGCCAAATATTTAGGAAGTGCTGCAGCTCCTACAGCTGGGCTACATTTTACCAAAGAATTACTTAAAGAAATAGAAGATATGGGAGTAGAAGTATGTTATGTTACTTTGCATGTTGGTCTAGGTACATTTAGACCAGTTGAAGTAGACAATATAAAAGAACATCATATGCATTCAGAATATTACGAAATGAAGAGTGATGTTGCAGATATTTTAAATAAAGCAAAAAAAGAGCATAGAAATATCTATGCAGTAGGTACTACTAGTACAAGAGTACTTGAAACAGTTATTCATAAATATCATGAATTTAGGGAATGCAGTGGTAATACTGATATATTTATTTATCCTGGTTATGAATTTCAAGCAATTAATGGTTTAATTACCAATTTTCATTTACCTAAAAGTACTCTTTTAATGCTTGTAAGTGCATTATCTAAAAGAGAATATATTTTAAATGCTTATGAAATAGCAAAAGAGAAGAATTATCGATTCTTCTCTTTCGGAGATGCCATGTTTATTAAATAGACATTTCGGCATCTTTTTCAATTTGTAATGAATCAAGGCGGTTAACTAGGTATTTTTCCATGTAAATAATTACATTATCATAAACACCAAATTGTCTTTTACATAATTCTCTTAATTCTTCTTTGTTTTCTGCTAAATTAGCAAGTTCAAGATATAGTAAATTATTATCTACTACTTTAATGTAAAAGTAAGCAATTTCATCACCATTTAATAATCCAAGTGATTGAGAAGATGCTAATAATCTATTAGCTACTATACCCATAATAGACATTCTGTTTTTATATTTGCTCATTATATTTCTTAATTTTTCAGCTTCTTTTTCAATTTCTTGCATTCTTTCTAATGATAGATTTTCAAAGCGTGAAAAATTAATTGATTGATAAAACTTTTTCATGTTTTCTTGGCTATAATAGCAATCAAAATTATAATTGTTATAATGCATTATAAATTCCCCCTTCTTTGAAATTAGCGTTTATTTTAGCAGATATTGTGTAATTTGTCAAGTTTTGCTATAATATTTAGAAGAAAAAGGGTGATTATAATGAAACTTGAATATAAATTAAATCAAAAATCAAAGAAAAATATGGCCCGTTTAGGAGAATTTAAATATAATGGTAAAATTTATGAGACACCTATGTTTATGCCAGTAGGAACTAATGCAACAGTTAAAACTATGTCACCAGAAGAAATAAAAGAAATTGGCTGTGGAATTATTTTGGCAAATACTTATCATTTATGGCTTCGTCCAGGTGAAAATATCATTAAAAAAGCTGGTGGCCTTCATAAATTTATGAATTATGATGGTCCTATTCTTACTGATAGTGGTGGTTATCAAGTCTTTAGTCTAGCTAAACCTAAAGATATTACTGATGAAGGTGTTCATTTTAAAAATCATGAAAATGGTGATAAATTGTTTTTAACTCCGGAAAAATCAATTCAAATTCAAATGGCATTAGGTAGTGACATTGTTATGAGTTTTGATGAATGTGTTAAATGGCCAAGTACTTATGAATATTGTAAGGAAAGTGTTGAAAGAACATTAAGATGGGCTAAAAGAGGTAAAGATACTTTTAATAGTAAAGATCAAATGTTATTTGGAATAGTTCAAGGTGGCGAATATGAAGATTTACGTCATCATTGTGCAGAAGAACTCCAAACAATGGATTTTGATGGTTATTCAGTTGGGGGAACTTCCGTAGGTGAAGATAAACCTACAATGTATAAAATGGTTAGCTATGCCACTAAATATTTACCAGAAGATAAACTTCGTTATTTAATGGGAGTAGGAGATCCAATTGATTTAATTGAAAATGTTATGCGTGGTATTGATTTATTTGACTGTGTTTCTCCTACTAGATTAGCCCGTCATGGTCATGCTTATACTCGTCATGGCAAAATAAACTTAAAAAATAGTAAATATAAAGAAGATTTTACTAAAGTAGATGATACTTGTAATTGTTATGCTTGTAAAAATTATACTAAAGCATATATAAGACATTTAATTACAGCAGATGAAACTTTTGGAGCTCGTCTTTTATCTATTCATAATATTGCTTTTTTAACCAATTTAATGAAAGATATTAGAGAACATATAAAAAGTGATACTTTAGAAGAATTTAGAGATGAATTTATTAAAGATTATTATGGAGATGGCTATGAATACAAATAAAATTATTGTAGTAAGTAGTATTATTGTAATTATTTTAATTATAGCTATACCTACTACTTATAAAGTTATAAAAAATCATAATCAAACTTTATATAAAGTAGTTGAAGATAAAATAGTAGAAAAAGCAAAGGCTTGTTACTATGATAAAAAATGTACAAATGAAAAAATTACTTTAAAAGAATTATATCAAAATAAATATTTAGATAAAGTTAGTGATCCAATTACAAAAGAATATTATAATGAAAATTCTTATGTAGAAAGAAAAAATAATAAATATAAATTTATAGTAGTTGAATAACTACTATTTTTTATGCAGGGACTTTGTCAATATTTAGGACAATAAAAAGAGGGGGGGAAATATCAAAAAGATAAAAAATAATTAAACAGATAAGTTTTTTTCAAAATTATTGGGAGAAAGATAACCA
>CANRGA010000030.1 GCA_947630055.1 uncultured Bacilli bacterium | reverse complement strand
TTTGAAAAACAATTAGACTTTTATACTGAAGATGGAAAATACAATTATGTTGCTTATCTTCTAGCAGATGAAAATCGTGTCTCAATTAAAGTGGCAAAATATGTTGGAGATGATGTTGATGAAATTATGGAAAATTATGAATTTGGTTGTTGTTCCTTAATTAAATCTACTTATAGAGTTTTAGAAAAATTTAGAACAGAAAATAAGATATATGCTAAAATAACATATCCAGAAAGAAAAGAACAACCAATGTATGATTATAATGCGGTAAGAGAAGTTATAATCAATGCTATCGTTCACAATGATTGGTCGACAGAATATCCTCCTAAATTTGAATTTTTTAGTGATAGATTAGAAATATCTTCTTTTGGTGGTATTCAAAGTGAATTTACAGAAGAAGAATTTTTAGAAGGATATTCTGCTCCTAAAAATCCAGAATTAATGCGAGTTTTTCATGATTTAGAACTTGTTGAACACTTAGGAACTGGTATAAGAAGAATATTGAAAAAATATGATAAAAGTATTTATCACTTTTTTCCTCATTTTATAAGAGTAAGTATTAAATATAAACAAAATGAATTTGAATATAATAATTCTAAAGATATTGTAAAAACTTCTTATCCAAATATTGAATTAACAAATATTCAAGTAGGAATTATTAAGTTAATAGAAGACACTTCTAATATTACCCAAGCGGAAATGGCTAACTTATTAGGGGTAACAACAAGAACAATAAGAAACCATATAAAATTTTTAGTAGATAATGAATATTTAAAAAGAATTGGTTCAGATAAAAATGGAAAATGGGTTGTAATAAATAGGAAAGAAAAAAATGAATGATATGGAGCAAAAAAATTGTTATATGAATATAAAAAACTTTAAATAACGAGTTTAATTTAAATAGAACGATTACTAAAAGGGTTCTAATATAATTTAATTTAACTCAATGAAGTTTTTATGTTATAATTGTTTTAGGTAATCTTGAAGATTAAAAAATGTCGCGCAATGGGTTCAATGACAGTAATTACAACGCTTGGAATGTGAATGCGAATGGCAACACGAACAACAACAACTTGAACAATGAGAATGCGGCGCGTCCAGCCCACTATAACTTGAAAGATAATATGGTTAAGACTATATTTTTGGGAAGATAGAGGACAAAGATTATCTATGAATATTAATTATTCTAAATTAAGGACAGAGATGATAAAATTTACGAGTTTTATCTATTACTCTGTCATTTTTTTTAAAATAAAAGAAGTTATTGTTTATTTAACAATAACTTCTTCATTTGTATTTGTACTTGTACATTTTGTAGATTTACGATAATTTCCTGTTCTTTCCCAACCAGCTAGAGCAGTATCACAACTCCATTTATATCTATATTTAGTAACAGATTTTGTTTGGGTAGTTGGGTTAACAGTTGATGTACTACCTTTTGTACATTTAGAATCAGGTCCTATACCAAATTTAGTATAGCCACTTGGACAAATATATTCGATATGTTTAGTAACTTTCTTCTTCAATGTTTCTTTAGCAGTACATGTATTACCAGATCTCGTAAATCCTTCTGGACATACCATATCTTTTGTATCAGTAGTAGGTACAGTTACATTTCTAGTACAATTTGTTCCATCTATATTTTTATTATATCCTGTTGGACAAATAGGGTTAGTAGTTTCATCTTTACTTGTTGAAACAGTTTTAGTACATTTAATTGAAGAACCACTACCACTTTGAGAATAACCACTTGGACAAATTGGATTAGCAGATTGAGTTGAAGTTGTTGGTACAGTTCTATAACATGTTGTACCATAACCAACCCATCCAGATGCACTATAACCACTAGGACATACATAAACTGCTGTAGCACTTGTATCATAAGAAGATTGTTTAGAACAATAATATTGATGATATGTTCTTTTACATCCACTATAAGATGAACAAGATGATGTATATGGTCCACTATAAGTACATCCATTATATGTAGATCCTTTATAAGTAGTATAACTTGTATAATAATGACTTGTAGAGTAGTGACGGCATTTACCATTACCTAAATTTGTTCCTGAACTACAACTATAATATGAGAAAACAGATTTTGCTGATTGAGTTGTAGAAGATGAAACAGTTTTAGTACATTTAATTGAAGAACCACTACCACTTTGAGAATAACCACTTGGACAAATTGGATTAGCAGATTCTGTTGTTGTACCAGCAACTTTTTTAGTACATTTTGTTGATGCCCCACTACCAGATTTAGTATAACCACTAGGACAAATAAAGTCAGTTGTTTCTACTTTTGTTCCAGTAGTTTGTTTAGTACATTTACCATCTTGATTAGTATAACCTTCTGGACAAACTAAACCAGTAGTTTTATTTTTTTCTGCTGTACATATTGCTGAGTCACCATTACCAGATTTAGTATAACCTTCTGGACATGTATATTCTGTCTTTTTAGTGGCTTTAACTGTAGTTTCATTTCCTTTAACACAGATCACATTATTACCATTCATTGATTTAGTATAACCACTTGGACATACATAGACACTTTCTGTTTCATTATAAGCTTGTCTAAATTGATATTCATAAGCAAATGAAGCAGGTTTTGGTTCAGTAACAGTTACTTTGCAACTGCCACTTACACATAATTGATTACAACCTAATTCTTCAGTAGTTTTAGCAACTTCATGACCACAAACTAGAGTAGTAGTCATATTATATTTACCATTATTATTAGTAACAGTAACATAACTTGCTTCAACATCACATGTTTCATTATTTTTATAAGTAAATGGAAGTATTAAACCTTTATCAATTAATTCTTTTAGTGTATATTTAATTGTTCCGCCATTTAATGGTAATTCTTTAATTAAGAAATAATCTTTAGCAATATCATGAACATAATGGAAACCATTAATAAATTCATTTGAATAAGCATCAGGATTAGTTAAAGTACCATTGTTAGTATTATTGTCATCATTAACATTGACATTAACGTTATCATCATTATTTCTAACTAATAACCAAACAATAAGGAAAATAACTAAAGCAATTATTAAAATTAATAATCCTTTTTTTATTACACTAGGCCAGTCAATACTTCTTCTTGTCTCTTCAGTATACATTATTATTCACCTCCAAGAGTAAGTCCTAAACCATTATTACATATTTCTTGGATTTCTGGTGATTCAAGAGCAGTTTCGCCCATCATCCATAATTCATCCCATTTGGCAAATTCTGCTTCATTATAATCAATAGGAGCATAAATACTAGCAAAAGCAGAAGTTAAGTTATATGAGAAATACCAATCATAACTATCTTTTACCATTGCTTTTTCTTTTAATACTTCATCAGTTAAGATTTCACCATTGGCAAGATCACTAGCTAACTCTTGACCATAATCAGTTTCTGGATATTCATTTATATAATTTATCATATTATCATAAGAATTAAATGAATGGATAAATGTTCTTAAATATAGGTATGCATCATGTTTAGCTTCACTATTATTAGGATCAGTTAAAACACGTTTATTGATTTCCCCTAATTCAGTTAAGAATTCATCTAGATCAGAACCATCTTTAGCAAAATATTGTAAAGCTTCCATTTTATGAATATCTTCTTGTGTAGGTTGTCCCCAAACAGCATTTTCAGCTACTTGACCAATTACAGTAACAAGCATAGAAGTTAGACCATCATCATTTTGAGTAAATAATTTTTTATTATCAATATTCATAAGTAATCTAACAACATCATCAATACTTGCTTCAGGGAAGAAGTTAAATGATTGAATACTATGAGCACGATTTACATAATCAACTGCATCAGCATATGTTAAATTATATAATTCTCTCATTTCTTCATATTCAGCTCTATAAATTTCTACATAATTTTGGACACTTGCATATGGATCTTCTGGTATTACAACTGTATTATTTTCATAATCATATGCACTATTAGTATCATCAGCTACTGGTTCATAAGTTGAAGTATTTTCTTTATTTTTTTGTCTTTCTTCAACAGCATCATATAGTTTAAAAGCAGCAGCACCAATACCTATAAGTAAAGCAGCAATGATAGCACTTTCAGCTATTCTTTTCTTTCTATCTTTACTTAAATAATCTTCTTCTATTTCATTATAGTCATCAGGTTCTATATCAATAACAACACGATCATCATTTGGATTTGCTTGTTTTCTAGTATCAACTTGACGGTATTCATCTATTGCATCATAGCATTTTAAAGTACTATAAGGTATCATACCTTTAGATAATCTATAAGAATTGTTATCCTTTCTGCCTTCTAGTTCATTAATTTTTTCACTAATTTTAGCTATTATGTTTTCACTAGCTAAAATAGCTTTAGCAATTGAATTATAATATTCTTGTAAATTATCAGAAAAATTGCCATTTTTCTTTAATTCATCTAATTTTGCTTTTTCTGCTTTATAAGCTTGTAATTTTTCTTCTACTTCCTTTAATTGATTTTTTAAATTTTCTAATTCACCGTTCATATCAAAATCCCCCTTTGTGAATATGCCGTCTATAATAACACTAGCCCTTTATTTTGTCAAGTAGTAATTGATAAGGGAGATTATGGTATTTTTTAGTATTTAATTGGTTTATTTTTAACTTCAAAAGTAGTGGTATTAGTATTTAATAACAAATCATATATTTGGGCTACTTTTAATTCATAGTTGTATATTAAAGAATCTTTATTTGGAATAATACTAATATCTATATCTTTTTTGATACCATTTAAGTATTCTTGGCCTTTTTTATTGAATCCTAATACTTTTAAATAATCAAATTTTAGAGTTTTATTATCGTTCTTAGTTAAGCCAATTAAAATATGAATAAACATTCTTCTAATTTTATTATATGTATATCTTTTTGATTTAACTTTACTTATTAATTCTTCCATATTTTTGACATCATTAATAACTTTTTTAAGCCTGTTTTCAATACCTTCATCAACATCTAAATAAATACTTAAATCTTTATCAGTAATTATTTTATATTTAAGTAAGTTGAATAACTTGTTTTCATCAATATTTTCTAAGTAATCTAAAGTATATTTTGGCACATATTTAGCGATATTTTCACCCATTTGAAGTCTAGATCTGATATTAGAGGCACTTACTATATCATTATCTAAATTAGTATCTAAATAATCATTAGTTCTTTTAATCGTTATTGGTTTAATTTTATATTTATTCATTTTTATACTTTTTATGTATGATATACCTAGTAAATCATTAGGTTTAAATGAAAAATCTATTTTTATAGCTTTAGCTAAAGCAGTAGGGAAGTTTACGCCCTCATCTAAATATTTTTTGACATCTTCATCATATTCTTTATTATTTAGAGTATAATTAGCAATTTCCTCTAAAGTGTTAATATCATTTATTTCACTACCAAATACAACATATTCACAGTGTAGTTTTTCTAAGATAGTAATACTAATATTGGCAAAGATATCGGCACTTTGTGTTCCGTAAACAAAAGGAAGCTCAATAACTAAATCAATACCTGCTTGTAAGGCTATTTTAGTTTTATTTTCTTTACTAATAATAGATATTTCGCCCCGTTCTAAAAAGTAGCCATTTAAAACTAAAATGACTAGACTATCCGGAAATAATTCTTTAACTTTTTGTAAATGATATAAATGACCATTATGAAATGGATTATATTCACAAATAATACCAATAACATGCATATAAATCACAAAATTAATATAGCAATTTAATAATTTATTGTCAAATTATTATTTATTTTATATAATAGGAAAGTCATATAAAAAGTTCAATTAATCACAAAAAATTGACAATCATTTGTTTGTGTGTTACAATTATATTGTCCAGGAGGTAATGTTATGTTGATTAGTCGAGTGAAAAAAATATAAAATAAAAACAAGTACGGCAGCGACAGTCGGAAATATGGCCTGTGGAGGAGTGAAATCCTTAGAAGCAGGAAAGATAAGCCGTGAGACTTATCAAAGTGAAATGAAATAAATTTTAATTTATTGAATTTTACTTTTGTTCTATAATTTTAGTAAAGATTTTAGGTGATTTTATGATTATAGCAGTTGTAGGTCCTACTGGTGTAGGTAAAACTAAATTAAGTATTGAACTAGCAAAAAAATATAACGGAATAATAATAAGTGTTGATGCAACCCAAATATATAAAGGGCTAGATATTGGCAGTGCTAAAGTTACTAAGAATGAAAAGAGTGGTATAAAACATTATCTTCTTGATATCAAGAATCCCGATGAAGATTATAGTGTTGCCGACTTTCAAAAAGATGCCCGTAAAATAATTGAAGATAATAAAGATAAAAACATCATTTTAGTTGGAGGAACTGGTCTTTATTTAAAAGCATTATTATATGATTATCATTTTCAAGAATTTAAAAGTGTCGATTATTCTAAGTTTAGTAATGAGGAATTATTAACAATGTGTAGGGAAATAGATCCGAGTGTTGATATTCATGTAAATAATAGAATAAGACTCGAAAATTATTTAAAAAGGGAAGGAAAGTGTGAAAAATCATCTAAATTACTATATGATGTTAAATTTATTGGTCTATCTACTGATAGAAATATTTTATATGATAAGATAAATAAGAGAGTAGATGAAATGTTTAAAAGTGGTTTAATAGATGAAGTAAAAGAATTATATGCTAAATATCCCGATAGTAAAATATTAAAAAGAGCTATTGGTTATAAAGAAGTTATTTTATATTTAAAGGGTGAATTATCTTTAGAAGAAGTAAAAGAATTAATCAAAAAAAATTCGCGTCATTACGCGAAAAGACAATATACCTGGTTTAATAATCAAATGCCTATAGAATGGTTTCAAACAAATTATGATAATTTTGATGAAACTATTAAAGAGGTTATTAATTATTTAACTTAATTAAATTCTTGATAGATAGCTTTATTAAAGTTATGTTCTTCCACATTAACACTGCCTTCATCGGCTTTTTTTAATGCTTCATTATCAACTAAGAAATATTTATGATGGAGAAAATCATCACCATTACTACTAACAGGATCATCCCAAGTTAAATCTAGATGAACCCATTTATCTTCATACAATAAAGCATTCCAAACATGACCATTAGATTCATAACTTATTTCTTCTTTAGTTGTAGCTATTTTATAATTTTTAATATCTAATTTAGATAAAATTATAGCCATTAAATCAGCATAACCATTACAAGTAGCATAACCTTCAAAAGCCGGTCCATAAGCATTATAAGAACGATATTTACTTTCGCCTTTATCATTTCTTTCAATATCATATTTAGTATTATTTATTATATAATCATGAATTCTTTTTAAATTATCATATAAATTACTATCTTTTTTATATTGCTCTTTAATTAATTTATCAACATATTCATTTAATTTAAGTATTTCATCTTTAGTGTATAAATAAATAACTGTAACAGTAATTTCACCAGATTCGGTAATAGATGTCTTTATTGAATTAAAACTATTAAATGGATGAACGAAATTATTAATATGAGTAAGTAAATTTTCATCTTTAGTTATTTTGGAAGCATCACTTACACATTCTGTATATTCTGAAGGACAATAAAAAGTAAATTTTTCCCAACCTTGATTAATGACACTATAAAAAATATTAATTAAATCGCTATAAGAATAGGGAATATAAGTTTCACTATTTTGAACATAAGAAAAGTCATAATCTTTAGTATATTCATTACCATTATCAATTGTTAAAACAGGATTACTAGATACTGTTTTAACTAAAAAATTGGTAATTCTATTAACATTAAGTAGGATTATTAAAATTAATAAATAACATATAAGTGGTATAATAACTTTTTTCATATTAAATCACTATTTAATTGTACCAAAAAAAAAGTAAGTAGTAAATAACTACATACCTTTAATTTTATCATTTAGTCTTTTCTTTTCACGATCAACAGTATTTGCTTTAATTAAGCCTTTTTGTAATGCAGCATCAATATTTTTTTGTAAATCTTTAAAAACTTTATTAGCGTTTTCTTTATTACCTGCTGTAATTTCTTTTTCACAAGCTTTAATTAAATTTTTAACTCTTTGTTTTAGTTCATGATTTGCATCTGTTTTTTTAGCAATAACTTTAACAGCTTTTTTTGAACTTTTGATATTTGGCATTATGTCCCTCCTTAAAAATTCATATTAATTCTACCAAAAAATATGCTAGTGTGCAAGTTTAAATTGTAAGAAGTTCAATAAATTAAAAGAAAATATCACTTTTTTCTAAAATAAAAAGGAAATCAGTTCAAAAACTTCTATATATATATAAGTGAGAGGAGTATTTTGTTTATGAAAATATTAAACATCTATGTTGATGAAACTGGCGAATTCGGTTTTAACGACAAATCATCTAAACTATATGGCATTTCATTTACTTTTCATGAGCAAGATAATGATATTAGTAATGAAATTAATAATCTTAATGCCAGACTAAAAAAAATAGGCTATACTGGTATGATTCATATGGCTGATTTAATTATGAAACGTGGTGATTATGTTAATTTTGATATTAATATGCGAAGAGAAATATTTAAAGTCATATTTCATTTTTCAAGAAAAGTTCCTATAAAAATATATTCTATTATTGTAAATAAAAAATATACAGATAATAAAAAAGTATTAAAGCAAAAATTACTTATAGAAATTAATAAAATGTTAATAGCCAAAGAAACATATTTTAAAAAATTCACTAAAATTAATTTGTATTATGATAATGGTCAAGAATTATTAGGAACTATTTTAGATTCAGCATTTTTAAAATTTTCTTCTTTTATTCATATAATTAACTTTGACCATGAAAAAGAAAGATTATTTCAAGTATCAGATATGTTAACTTATATAGATAAGTATGATTATAAATATAAAAATAAAATACCTATTACGAAAATAGAAAGATATTTTTTTAGTGAAAATGAAATGAGAAAAATAATCTGGGAATTAAATAAAAAAAGAATTCTATAATTAAAAAAGCAACCTTAATGGTTGCTTTTTTAAGCGGCAATGTGCCAACGCGGGTTTGGTCACTTTATTGACCAACATAGATACAACATAATATCTATATTATATTATACCTAACTAAACAAGAAATTATAACAATTACTTGCTTTGTACTTATAATGTACACTAAATTTAAGTATAAGTCAATTAAAAATGCCTATTTTTAAAGGAATTTCATTAAAAAAATAACCAAAAGGTCATTCTTTTAAGCGATGCTTGCATCTGCATGGGTTTGGTCACTTTATTGACCAACATTCAGACAAGTTTTCTTGCCTTACATATATAATTTATCTAAATAATTATTATAAGTCAATCAATTTCATTAAAATTTATTTTAATGTCCTATAATTAGACATAAATTTTAAGTTTAAATATTTATAATATTATTAAGGTGAATAGTTATGGCTAGATTTAAAAGTAAAAAGAAATTTAATAATATATTTATCTATTTAGGTTTATTTTTAATAAGTGTAGCATTAACTATTAAATTTTTATATGATAATAATTTAGTAAATAATAATACAATAGTAGATATTTTAATTAGTGATAATTTAGGTAATTATAAAAATAATAAAATTACAGATGTTGATTTTTTATTAAAATATGCTTTAAATGTTGATTTACAAAAAGAAGAGAAGCCAGTTACTAAAGAAGAAGAGAACGAAGAGAAAGTAGAAGTAAAAAAAGAAGAAATAAAAATAGATACAACTAAACCAATAATATATATTTATAATACTCATCAAGAAGAAAAGTATCAAAGTGGAACATTACTTCCTTATAATATAACCCCAACTATTTTTATGGCGAGTAAAATGTTAAAAGAATATTTAGAAGATGAAGGAATACCTACTTTAGTAGAAGAAAATAATATAGCAGATACTTTACGCAGTATGAATTTAAAATATGGTAGTAGTTATAAAATATCGAGAATGTTTTTAGAAGATGCCAAAAAAAATAATCCTAGTTTAAAGTTCTTTATTGATTTACACAGGGATTCTTCTGTTTATGATAAAACAACTACAAAAATAGATAATGAAGCATATGCGAGAATTTTATTTGTAGTAGGTCTTGATAACGAAAATTATGAACCAAATCTCTCTTTAGCAGAAAAACTAAGGGATCGAATAAAAGCTTATAATGAAGATTTATATCGTGGTATTATGAAAAAAAGTGGTAAAGGAGTAAATGGTGTTTATAATCAAGATTTTGATCCTAATACAGTTTTAATTGAAATGGGTGGTCAATATAATAATATTACCGAAGTAAATAATTCTCTTAAAGTTTTAGCTAAAATACTTGCTAGTTATGTAAAGGAAAATTTATTATGAAAAAGAAGAAAATGCATCCAATATTAAAAATACTTATATGTCTATTTATAGTTTATATTGCGCTTTTTATTGCTAATATTAGTGGCTATTATGAAGGAAAAATAAAAGATGAAGTAATAGTTACGGAAGAAGGTATTAAAGAATTTGAAGAAAAAGTCCAAAATGGAGAAGAGATAGATATAACAGCATTTTTAAAAAATGATCGAGTAGATTATAGTAGTGGTATGTCTAATTTGGGTGATAATTTAACAAGTGGTTTAGAGGTATTTATTACTGATGGGATGAAATTTGTTAGTGATGTAGTTAAATCACTCTTTTAAAATATATTAATTTATTGTATAATTATAGAAGAATAAGAAAGTAGGGAATAAAATGAAGGTGTTAAGTATTGGTAGTTCTCTTCTAGAAACAACTTGTCCGGTTAATGAAATAGTAGAAGAAAACAAAACATTACATTTAAATGAAAGAAATGAATGTGGTGGTGGCCATGCTGGTAATATAGCTTATTTAATGGCAAAATGGGGAGTTGAATCATATATAGCAAGTATGCTTGGCTCTGATGATGCTGCCGCTAAAATAAAAAAAGATTTTGAAACCATTGGTGTGAAAACTGACTATATAGAAACTACTTATGATAAACCAACTGATAAATCATTAGTTTTAGTAAACACTACTAGTAAAAATAAAACCGTTTTTGAATTATCTAGCAATGCTACTTTAAAGAAATTTTCTTTTGGTATTGAACCAGATTTAATAGTTTGTGATGGCAAAGATTTAAATGCTACAGTTGCTGCCCTTGATAAATATCCAAAGGCTTTAAGTTTTTTAGTAGCAACAAGAGTTAATAATGAAGTTTTGGAATTAGGTAAATATGCAAAATACATTGTATTTAATAAAGGAACAGCAGAAGGTTTTTCTAATTTACTTATAGATTACAATAATAGTTCTACTTTAGTTAATGTTTATAATAAATTAAAACAAAAATTTAGTAAAGCAGAAATAGTGGTAACTTTAGGAGAAAGAGGATCATTATATGCTGTAAATGGGCAAGTTAAAATAATTCCACCAATAAGAGTAGGAATAGTAGATACTAATGGGGCCGGTGATACATTCGGTGGTGCTTTTGCTTATTCTATTGGTCGTGGTTTTGATTTAGAAAAATCTGTTACATATGCCACAATTGCTGCTTCATTGAGTACAACTAAACTTACATCACGTCTATCTATTCCATCTTTAACTGAAGTATCAAATTATTACGATAGTAAATTTGGAGCTCCTGCCCAAGTACAAGTGCCTGCTCAAAATGCTCAAGATCAAACTGCTAATAATCAAGTTAATATGAGCACAACAGAAGCACCAGCAACACCAAATGTTAATCCAACACCAATGCCAAATCAAGGGACAGTTCCACCAGTAACAAATACGCCAGCAAATCCTAATACTGTTCCACCTGTAACTCCAGTAGGAGTAAATAATGATAACACCCAAAACACCTAGAATCGATTTACATGGGGAAGAAGTAGCAGTCATCTATGCTTTAGTAACCGAATTTATTAATGATAATATTAAAATGGGTAATAAAGAAATAGTTATTATTCATGGTAAAAGTACTAATATTTTGACTAGAGAAGTACATCAAATTTTAAAAGAAAATAAAAATGTGCAAAGTTTTGCGTTAAATAATTGGAATTTAGGTGAAACCATTGTTAATTTAAAATAAAAAGTTTGTCAAAATTAAGTTGTATAATTATATCAAACTTTTGAGTGAAAATGCCAATAATTTGTTCTCTAATATACAAATAGTTGACATTTCTTTTTATTTGTGTTATACTTATCTCGTAATTAAGGGGGTATGACAGTTATGAAAGGTTATATTTTGGATTACATAAACGAAAATGAATTTAAAAAATTAGAAAGAGCTTTAAAGAAATACAATATGTTAGCTTTTAAAAAGTTAAACTTTGAATTTTATCCAGCTCTTAGAAATGGTAAGTTTTTAGGGGAAAAGATTTCTTCTAATAGAGCTAATGGTACTGAAACTTATGAACTTAAATTACCAAGTGATAAAATGTTTACCCAAATACATGGTGAAGTTAAATTAATTTATACAGTTCATAAAAAAGAAGGTGTTGTTATGCTTGAAGAAATTACACCTAGAGATATCTTACTTGAAGGACATATGTCTGAACTTACAACATATAAAGGTATAATGATATCTAAAGCTAATGCTTCAAAAGATATGTTTAAAATTGACTTACTAAATATGTTACAAGATAAACATTAACAGAAAATATCAGTTTCTTAAAAACTGATATTTTTATTATGTAGCGATCGAGAGATAGCTACGGATAAAACCACGCGCTATGCGCGTGAGAACCAAAGAGCAAGAGC
>CANRGA010000029.1 GCA_947630055.1 uncultured Bacilli bacterium | reverse complement strand
ACGCTTTCTGTTTATTTTAGCGTCTTCATTGACGGTTTTTGTCGTGAACAAAATTTATGTTTTTATTTTCAACCTTTCACCTATAATTATAATATAAAAAATAGTAAGTTTTTATTCAAAAAAAATATAATTTGTGATAAAATTTTTTATAGTAGAGGGATTTGACTATGGAAACAATAAAAATTACATTAACAAATGGTGATATTAAAGAATTTCCAAAGAATACAACTTACTATGAAATTAGTAAGGGGTTTAATTTGAAAAAGGATATTTTAGGAGTTAAGAAAAATAACGAATTTTTTGGTTTGAATGAAAAAGCAGGAGAAGATGCTACAATTAGTTTTATTGATTTAAATGATTTAACTGGTAATAAGATATATAAAAGTGGTTTAGAGTTTATCTTTGAGGTAGCTTTAAAAGAAGTATTTCCTAATTTAGAAATAACATATCAACATAGTGTACCAAAAGGTTTCCTTGGTGAAATAATTGGGGATCATATGATAACGCAAGAAGATTTAGCTAAAATAAAAGGTGTTATGGCACGAATTGTATCAGAAGATATAATATTTAAAAAATTAAATGTTAAGAAAAAAGAAGCTATTATGTATTATGAACAAAATCATCAAGAAGAAAAAGCATTAAATATTCAAAATATATCTGATAAAGTAGTAACTCTTTATGAACTAAATGGTCATTATAATTATTTTTATTCTGATATGCCATATTCAACTGGGAGTATAACTAAATATGATATCGTTTATTTAGGAAGAAATAGATTAGTATTTGTTATACCTAGTAGTAGAACTAATGGTGAGTTACCTGAATATGTTCATTACGATAATATAATTAATTCATTTTTAGTAGGTAAAAATTGGTTAGAAACTTTAAATATGAGTTATGTTACCGAAATAAATAAAACCGTAAGTGAAAATAAAATAAAAGATTTTATTAAATCTTGTGAGTTAGTTTTTAATTTAAACATCTCTAATGTTGTAAAAGAAATAACTAATAATCGTAATATAAAATTTATTTTAATTGCTGGCCCTTCTTCTTCAGGAAAAACAACTACATGTAAAAGATTATCTTCTTATTTAATGGCGCAAGGGTATGAACCAATTAAAATATCAACAGATGATTTTTTCTTAGAAAGAGAAGAATCGCCAAAGGATGAGAATGGTAATTATGATTTTGAATGTTTAACGGCGATTGATTTAAAATTATTTAATGACACTCTCCAAAAGTTATTGGCAGGCGAAAAAGTGAATATGCCAACCTTTAATTTTGTAGCAGGAAAAAAGGAGTATAATAATAATTATATACAACTTAAAGATAATAGTATAATTTTAATTGAAGGATTACATGCTATTAATGATGATTTACTACCAAGTATTCCATCAGAAAATAAATATAAAATATATTTAAGTCCTTTTATTCCATTAAATATAGATAAACACAATTATATTTCAACAGTAGACTTAAGATTAATAAGAAGAATAATTAGAGATAATAGAACAAGAAATTATGATGTTAATTATACTATTCATTCATGGCAAAGTGTTAGAAATGGCGAAGAAAAAAATATATTTCCATTTATCCATCAAGCAGATGTCATAATTAATACCGCTTTACCTTATGAAATAGGAGTCGAAAAAGTTTATGCTGAGCCACTTTTAAGATCAATTAGTGTGGAAAACGATTATTATGAAGAAGCAAGAAGATTATTAAATTTTTTAAAAATGTTTTATCCCATTCCGGGAGAATATGTTAATGAAGACTCAATTTTAAGAGAATTTATAGGAGGTTCTAATGATTAGAGTAGCAATTAATGGTTTTGGTAGAATTGGCAGAATTGCTTTTAGAGAAATGATTACGGGAAGCGATTTTGATATTGTAGCAATTAATGATTTAACAAATGCTGAACAGTTGTGTCATTTAGTAAAATATGATACTGTTCACAGATCTTTCCATGAAGATGAAATATCTTTTGAAGGAGACTCATTAGTAATTGCTGGTACTAAAAAAATAAAGGTATATGCCGAAAAAGATCCAGTTAATTTGCCTTGGAAAGAATTAAATATTGATTTGGTTTTAGAATGTACTGGAGCATTTACTAAATTAGAAGATGCCCATAAACATATTGAAGCTGGTGCTAAAAAGGTTTTAATATCAGCGCCTGGTAAAGGTGATATGAAGACAATTGTTTATGGTGTTAATGATAATATTTTAGATGGAAGTGAAGTAGTGGTATCTGGCGCATCTTGTACTACTAATTGTCTTGCCCCTGTTTTAAAAGTTATCAATGATTCTTTTGGCATTGAAAAAGGATTTATGAGTACAGTTCATGCATTCACTAATGATCAAGAAACACTCGATATATCACATAAAAAAGGAATATATGCTAGACGTGGTAGAGCTGCTAGTCAAAATATTATTCCAGCGACTACGGGTGCAGCATCTGCAATTGGTTTAGTTATTCCTGAATTACAAGGTAAACTTGATGGTCTTGCTTATCGTGTACCTGTTCCTGATGGTTCACTTATAGATGTTACTTTAGAATTAAAAAATACCCCATCAGTTGATGAAATAAATAATGCATTTTTATCACATCAAAGTGAATCTTTAAAATTTACTAAAGATCCAGTTGTATCATCTGATATCATTGGTAAAAGATATGGTGCTTTAGTAGATGGTTTACTTACCAATTTTGTTGAGGTAGATGGTAAAAGATTATATAAAATAGTAGCGTGGTATGATAATGAACTTGGTTATACTGCTCAAATGTTAAGAACTGCTAAAGCAATGTTTAAATAAATTTAAAATATAAAAGAATGTAATACACTAAATTTATAGGAAATGTGTATTCACATCGCCTAAAATTAGGGTTGATGCTAATAAGCTAATATTTCTATTAGTTCACAGGCATCTTTTATTTTGTCAACCAGTAAAACTAATATCAAAAACAAAATAATACTATTTATTTTCTAAATCAATATGTAAATTTAACTCTTCTTCAGTTGGTAATTCTTTTAAAATTTCTGGTGATAAATATTCTGATAATTCATATGAACTAACTCCAATTGGTTTATTTATATCTCTTAGTGCATATTCTACATTTAATTTGTTTTTGTTTCTGACAAGTATAATACCTATAGATGGATTATCTAGTTTTGTTTTTAATGTATCATCTATTGCCGATAAATAATAATTCATTTTTCCCACATATTCTGGTATGAATTTTTTATTTTTAAGTTCAATAGCAATATAGCAATGTAGTTTTGTGTGATAAAATAATAAATCTATAAAATTTTCTTCATCATTCACTATGACTCTATATTGATTAGCAATAAAACTAAAGCCGTTTCCTAATTCTAGTAAAGTCATTTTGATTCTATCTATCATTGCTTTTTCAATATCACTTTCAACAAAATTTTCACGAAGGTGACCAACATCAAAAATATAAGGATCTTTCATTATTTCTTTTGCTAAGGAACTTTGTGGCTGTAAAAGCGTTAGTTTAAAATTATTAGGTTTATCACCAAGGATTTGTCTCTTATATGCATCTCTTCTTATTTGAATTTCTAAATAATCATAACTCCAACCATTATTATAAGTTTCTTTAATATACCATATTTTTTGATTATAATCCTTAACTCGATGCATTATTACTATATTGTGTGACCATGGTATTTTATATGAATATTCTCTCAATTGTTCATTATCTTTTACAGATAAATAATATTTTTTCATATCACGAAGATTTCTAGGAGAATATCCTTTTGCATTAGGAAATTTAAGTTTCAATTCAATCGATAGTTCATTTATAAAATTATTACCATATTTACTATTTTCATATATAATTTTACCAATATAGAAATATAAATCCATCACATTAACATTAGCATTTTCAAAAATTTCTAATTGTGTTTCTTCGATTTTTGATATTATATCATTTATAGTAGTTTTAAAATCTTCCACTTCAGTTACTAACATTTTAATTTCTCCTTTTTAATTTTGCAGATGTGTCTGCAAAATTATTAAACTCTTTTGTTAACCTGATATTGATATGCCAATAGTATATTAACTAAATACATTAAGATAGTCATATCATTGTACAATTTGGCAGATGCGTCTGCCAAATTGTTATTTATCTTCTTTGATATTGACATGCTATAACATCCAGATAATTAATAGTAAGGTTTTGTTCCAAGTCTTTTATTCCCAAACACCATTGAAACTTCCCAACAAAATTGAGGCAATAATATTCACACTTCTATAAGTCTCTATTAAAATATAAAAGATATTATATGTAAAGAAAAATCGTCCGACAAAAATCGACATTGGTTATTTATAAAAAATGTGTCAAATATTTATAAGTTGAGTTTAATTACTTGACTTTTTTTGATACAATAAAAATGGTGATAAAATGAAATACTTAAGTGAAGCAAATTTACAAAATAAAAGTGTTATTTTAAGATGCGATTTTAATGTACCAGTTAAAGATGGTAACATTAGTGATTATAGCAAAATTATTAAAAGTTTAGATACAATTAAATATCTATTAGATAACAATAATAAAGTAATTATTTTAAGCCATTTTGGAAGAGTAAAAACTGAAGAAGATAAGAACAAAAATAGTTTAAAAATAGTATATGAATATTTAAGAAAATATCTTGATTTAGATTTTGCCTCTAATCCCCTAGATTTAAGTGACATAAATAATTCTTCTAAGAAATGTTTTTTAGTAGAAAACACAAGATATACTGATGTACCAGAAAAAAGGGAGAGTGCTAATGATTTAGAACTTGCTAAATATTGGGCAAGTTTTGCCGATGCTTTTGTTATTGATGCTTTTGCTTCTTTACATCGTGCTCATGCATCTACTGCTGCATTATCTAAATACTTACCTACTTATTTAGGTTTTCTTGTGGAAAAAGAATTAAAAAACTTAGATATCTTAATTCAAAATAATGATCATCCTTTTTTAGCTATCATGGGTGGGGCTAAAGTAGATGATAAGATTAAAATAATTGAAGGTATGCTTCAAAAATGTGATAAATTAATTTTAACTGGAGGTATTTTAAATACTTTCTTAAAAGTTAAAGGTTATAATATTGGTAATAGTTTAGTAAGTACTGATGAAGAGGTACTTGTTAGTGTTAAAAATATTTTAAATAATGCTAGTGATAAATTAATTTATAGTGATACTTTTATAGTTAAAAGAGATAATGATAATATAAAAGTTAAATTAGATGAAATAAAAGATAGTGATATTATTTATGATAATTTAGTTGATGAAAAAGATATTATAAATAATGCAAAAGTAATATTTTTAAATGGTACTTGTGGTAAATATGAAGATGAAGAATATGAAATGGGCACAAGTAATCTATTAAATGATTTAAGTAAAAGTAGTGCAAAAGTAATTGTTGGAGGAGGAGACTCTGTATCAGCAGTTAATACTTTTGGGTATCAAGATAAATTTGCCTATCTTTCTAGTGGTGGTGGTGCTACTTTAGAATATGTTGCAAATGGTAAGTTAAAAGCTTTAGAATATATTAAAGAAAATGAATTGTCTAATTAATATTTATAATATATAATTAAATTAGTGAGTTAAAGAAGGTAGTAAAATGGCGTATAGTGAAGAGTTAAAAAATTATTTTGAAGAAGAGTTGGCAAGTAAGGATCAAGTAATAACAAATTATACTTATCCCGAAATAAGAAAAATAGTTCAAAATAGTAAAGAAAATTCTATAGATAAAGTAACAGAATTATACAATTATTTTATCAGAGAAATATATCCAAGAATGATTAAAATAGCTAGTTCAAAAAATAACAACAATGGTAATTTTAATCTAGAATATGCCATAATGAATCAAATGGGAGTAATTATCTTTGCTCTTCCGGAAACTCCTTTTGCTAAATTTTTCTTAAATGAAGTAGTTACTGATGAAAAAGATTATATGGAATTAATTGATTATTTAAAATCATTTATTGAAGATTATGGTTTGGGTACGATTTTAAATAATAAATTTGGTTTTAGTATCAATTTTAATACTAATATTGATTATGCTATTGATACCTATTATATGGAATTGCAAAGGTTAGAAGTTCTAACTCATTCTTATCAAACAAAATCTGACAGATAAAAATAAAAATTTATCTGTTTTTTAATATTTTCATCATATTTCGACATAACTTTACACGAATTGACAAAACTTGTCAAAACTTCCTATGGCTTTTTGTCAAATAATCTTTTATAATGGATTTACATGCAGTACAAAATATTATTTTAAAAAAAGGAGAAAGATGATGAAAAATAGTATTAATGTTTTAGTCATGGATAGTAATAAGTCAATGACTAAAGATATTGAGAAGTATTTTGGCAGTCATGAAGTAATTAAAGTAGTAGCATGTATTAATGATGGAGAGGAAGGCCTTAGATACATTATTAATAATACTCAAGATATTGATGTTATTGTAATGGATTTAATTCTTCCAAAATTAGATGGTTTGTATATTCTTAGCGAACTTGACAAAAGAAAGATCTTTAAGAATATTATCGTAACTACTAATTTTAAAGATGAAAATATTTTAGAAGAAGCAAATAGTTATGGAATTAATTATTATATGTTAAAGCCAGTTAACTACATTAGTTTAGAAAAAAGAATACTGTCAATGAGTATGAAAACAAACACTAATAAAAATGGAAAACTATTTAATCAAGAAGCAATTATTACAGATTTATTACATAATCTAGGTATACCTTCCCATGTAAGAGGATATCAATATATAAAAGAAGGTATAGAAATAGTTTATAGTAATA
This sequence comes from uncultured Bacilli bacterium, assembly GCA_947630055.1. Taxonomy (GTDB): domain Bacteria; phylum Bacillota_I; class Bacilli_A; order RF39; family UBA660; genus SIG200. The sequence goes on along the minus strand of CANRGA010000029.1, from coordinate 6,300 downwards.
GAAGATGTGTAACATATATAACTAAAGATGTTTATCCTGAAATTGCTAAGAAATACGATACAACCCCTACTAGAGTGGAAAGAGCAATTAGACATGCAATTGAAATAAGCTGGAGTAGAGGAGATATAAATTTAATGGAAAGTGTCTTTGGCAATAGTTTAGATATTAATAGAGATAAACCAACTAATGCTGAATATATAACAACTATAGCAGATAAATTAAGAGTAGATAATAATCTAGTATATAATTAATGCTAACAAAAAATGTTAGTATTTTTTTTGAAATAATATTGACTCTCGGGGGGGGTATTATATAATAATCTTATAAAATAAAGTACAATGATACGACAAGTAAAGAGAGGATAAGATTATGAAAAGAAAATATGTAAAAGGTTTAATAGTAATTGTAGTACTAATTATTGGAGGATTATTTATATGTAGTAAAATAATGAGGCCAAAATCTAATGATCTTCCTGAAGTTAGATTAAAAGAAATAGTAAATAAAGATAAATCTTTTGCTATAATGGTTCAAGAACAAAGTGAAACAGATAAATATCAAGAATATAGTAGTAATACATGGCCTGGAGATGATTATGTATTTAAAGAAGCTAAATGTATAGATAGTAATGGTGATGAAATAAAAGAAGCAGTAACATATGAAGATGGAAAAATAACATTAACAACAAATAAGACAGTATATTGTACAGTTTATTTTGATAAATCAATAATAGGAAAGTTAAGAGAAAATGATCCAAATAAAGTATTAAGTACTGAAGAAGTAGGTGGTATGTATCGTTATCAAGGAGTAGGTACTGAAGAAGGAGTAGATGCAACTCATAAACTTGTAGACAATAATTATATATGTTTTGGAACAAATGATATAAATAAGTGTAATTGTAATACAGAAGAAAATTGTGATAAATATATGTATAGAATAATAGGGGTAACAAAAGACAATCAATTATATTTAATAAAAATGAAAGGTGTAGAAGAAGGAGGAAACAAGACTTTTCAATGGGATTTAAAACATGGACCAACAGATTGTGGAGGAGATATTTGTAAATGGCCAAATGTTGATATATATAAAAGACTAAATGGTGAAAACTCTAATGGTAATCCAGTATTTATAAATAATTCAAGATATGAATATATGCAAAAAGGAAACGTTTGGTTTAATAAAATAGAAAATCATAATTGGCTATATGGCGATATTGACTATCCCATTTCATCTACAATGTTAGATGGTGAAGTGGTATATGGTGTGCAAAATAATGGACTCATCTTATATGAAATAGAAACTGGAGTAAAAATAGTACAACATTGGGAACAAGTAGATGGAAGTTGGAAATTGGTTAAATATCAATGGAGTCCTAAGTATAGTATTGATGCCAAAATAGGATTAATGTACTTAAATGAATATTCTTTGGCTTATGATAATGAACGAATTTTGTATAATGATTATGATACAAGCAATTGGTTGTTTATTGATAATAATAATAATACGTCTGGTTCATCTACAGAGTGGCTTATATCACGACGTGGGTCTAATCCAAATGGGTTTCATACTGTGTACCTTGTGAAAAATAATGGTTCAATTTTTCTGGATGCTTTGAATATTTACTGTCTCATTCGTCCTACATTTTATCTTTCATCAACTGTGAATATAATTAAAGGAATTGGCTCTATAAGTGATCCTTACATTTTAAATGTAAAATGAATAAGCTAGAGATTATCTAGTTTATTTTTTTGTGTAAATTGTAATTTTTCATTTATTGTGATATATTACTAGCAAGGTGATACTATAAAATGAAAAAAGTATTAACAATAATTCTTGATGGATTTGGTTTAAGAGAAGAAGAAAGAGGTAATGCAATTAAAGCTGCTAATATGCTATGTTTTAATAAACTTTGGGCGGAGTATCCACATTCTGTGTTATCAGCATCTGAAGAAGCTGTCGGTCTTCATGAAGGACAATTTGGTAATAGTGAAACAGGACATACTACTATTGGAGCAGGTCGTTTAATTAAACAAAATGAAACTTTAGTTGATGATTTTCTAGCTAGTAATGTGTTAGATAATGAAGCGTTTAATAAGTTATTATTAAGCAAAGATAAAGATATTCATATTATGGGTTTATGTAGTGATGGTAATGTTCATGCTGGAGTAGATGATTTTTTAAAAATGCATGATATTCTTGTTAAAAATGGTTTTACTAAAATTCATTATCATTTAATTACTGATGGTAGAGATACCGGTGTTCATTCTGCTTATACATATATTAAACAAATTGAAGATGCAATAAAACATAGTAAGGTTGGTAATATTGCTACAATATGTGGTAGATATTATGCAATGGATCGAGATAAACATTACGATAGGACAAGAAAATATTATGAACTTGTTACTAGAGGTGTTGGTAATAATTTTAGTGATATTAAAAAAATCATTAATGCCATGTATGAAAAAGGAATAACTGATGAATTTTTAAATCCTATTGTAGTAGATCCTAATTCCTTAGTTAAAAATGGTGATGTCTTAATTTGGATGAATTATAGAGCAGATCGAGCTAAACAAATATTAAGGACTTTTGTTGAACCAGATTTTGCTGAATTTCATACTTATAATATGGATAAATTAGAAGTGTATTCTTTCTTACCTATAGATAAAGATATACCTACTAATAATTTTATAGAGGATCCAGTTATTAACAATCCATTGGGATTATATTTTGAAAAATTAGGTTTAACCCAAGCGAGAATAGCTGAAACCGAAAAATTTCCTCATGTCACATATTTCTTTGATGGTGGATACAATGGTAAGATTAGTAAATGTAGTGAATTTTTAATACCATCACCACAAGTAGCAACTTATAATTTAAAACCAGAAATGAGTGCAGTAGGTATTACCAAAAAATGTATTGAATGTATGCAACAAGATTATGATTTTATCTTAGTAAATTTTGCTAATCCAGATATGGTTGGTCATACAGGTGATTTTGATGCTACAGTTAAAGCATGTATGGCCGTAGATTTATGTTTAGATAAAATAATTGAAAAAGCTGATGATAATTTTTACAAAGTAATTGTTTTAGCTGATCATGGTAATGCTGATATTATGATAGATGATAATGGTAATAAAGTTACTACCCATACACTTAGCAAAGTACCATTTATTATAAGAGATAAAAATGTTAAATTACAAGAAAGTGGAAGTCTTACGATGGTTGCCCCAACAATTTTAGAATATATGGATATAGCAGTACCAGAAGAAATGAAAGAAACAGAAATATTATTAAAATAATCGCTTGTAAAAATTAATTGTTTATAATATATTTAATGTAGGAGTAGGAAGTGTGAGTTTATGAATAATGAGCAAAATAATAATGTTTCAAATGAATTTGGCAATGTAATGCCTGAAAATAATTTACAACCAGATATGCAACAAGTAAATACTGTTCAAACAGTAGAAAATCAAAATAGTGGTGTAGCAGTAACACCACAACCAACAAAAAATAATAAAAACACAAAAATTATTTTAATAGTTCTAGGAGTATTAATAGTAGTAGCGTTAATAATTGGCATTTTATGGTTTTTAAAAGGAAATAATATTAAAAATGTATACTATCAAGCCATTGATAATTTGGCAAGTAACGCTATAACTAATATTAATAAAATAGATGAAGAATTAAATAAACCAATTGGATTAAATGCAAATATCAGTTTAGATGTGAAAACTAATGATAGTAGTATGAAAGCATTAACTAATTTATTAAATAAAATGAATATTAATATGAATGTAGAAATGGACTATAATAATAAATTAAGTAATATGACTTATGATATTAAATATAATAATGGTAGTTTAATTAAAGCTGATTTAATATTAAATAATCAAAATGCCTATTTAGATTTAAATAATTTATATAATAAAACAATTAAATTACCAGAAGATGCTGGATTTGATAAATTATGGCAAGCATATGATATTGCAAGTTATAAAACAATAGTAGAAGAAATGGCAACAATAATTAAATCATCTTTAAAAGAAGAATATTTTACGCAAAAAGATGCAAATGTTAATAAAGTTAAAACTAAAGTATTTATTTTAACTTTAAATAGTAAGGATATATACAATTTAAAAATTGATATTTTAAATAATATTATAAATGATGAAAAACTAATAACAGCTTTAAACAACATAACAGGTAGTAGTGTTAAAGAAACATTAGAAAGTATAAAAAATAATGTAGTGGAGAGTGAAGATACTTTTGTAAGTGAAGTATATGTTAATAAGTCTACTAAGAAATTAGAAAAAGTAAATATAATGATTAATGATAGTGCTCTAGAATTAAATAAATCTGATACAGATAAATTTGATATTGTACTTAATAACAATGATAATAAAGTAGTTATTGGTTATGTAATTATGAGTGATACTAATTTTACAATTTTATTAAAAGATACTGGTGTTGATGTTTCATTAGAATTTAAAACAGAGAATGACACACAAATTACTAATATAAATTTTGAAGTATTTGGAACAAAAATTAAATTAAATTTAGAGAGAAAAGAAGATAATGGTAAAACTACTCTAGAATTTAGTGATGATAATAACAATAATCTAACATTAAATATTGATTATAAAATAACTAGTATTAATAATGTAACTTCTAAAAATGTTAGTAATTATATTGAACTAGATAAAATGACTGAAAATGATTACAACACAATTATGCAAAATTTATATCAAAATAGTACATTAATGTCATTAATGCAAAGTCTTGCAACATTATAATTAAATGTTAAATTAATAATTAAGTATGATAATTAAAAATATCATACTTTTTTTGTGATATTTCTTGCTAAATTAAATACTTTTAGATACAATATGCAGTGTGATTATTATGAAAGAAGTGCAAGATTATTTAAATAATTTACTTACTGATAATGATGCAATTGTAATTGCTACATCCGGTGGTCCTGATTCAATGTGTTTATTGCACATTCTTTTATTGATGCAAAATAAAAAAAATTTAAAGTTAATTTGTGCTCATATTAATCATAATACAAGATGTGAAAATATAGATGAAGCCGAAATGGTTAAAACATATTGTGTAGATAATAATATTCCTTTTGTCTATAATGAAATAAAAAAATATAAAAATAATAAATTTACTGAAAGTGAAGGTAGAGAAAAACGTTATAAAATTTTAGATGATATTGTCAAAAAATATCATGCTAAATATTTAATGACTGCTCATCATGGTAATGATTTAGAAGAAACTATATTAATGCGGATAGTTAGAGGTAGTAATTTAAAGGGGTATATAGGTATTCCTAAAATTAGTCATAATCAAGATTATGATATTGTAAGACCACTTTTATATGTGAGTAAAAAAGAAATTTTAGAATATATACATAAATATAATATTCCTTATGTAATAGATAAATCAAATGAAGATGATATTCATACAAGGAATAGATATCGAAAACATATGTTACCATTCTTAGAAAAAGAAGAAAAATTAGTTCATCAAAAATTTTTAAAATTTAGTGAAGAGTTAGAAAACTATCATAATTATGTAAATAGAGAAATAAAAAAGATAATAGATAATATATATAAAGATAATAAAATTAATATTAAAAATTTATTAAAAGAAGATGAATTTTTGCAAAGAAAAATTATTGAATATGTTATTGAAGATATTCAAAGACGAGAAATATTTAATATTAATGATAAAGAATTTAATAATATTTTAGAGTTACTTAAAAGTGATAAAAATAGTCAAATTAATTTAGCTGATAATTTTATTGCCAGACGTAGTTATAATTATTTAATTATTGAAAAGAATAATGATGTTGATAATTATAAATATATTTTTGATAAAAAAATTAATATTTTAGATAAATATATTATTAAAGAAGTAAAGAGTTCTAAAGATACTAGTAATTATACAACGAGAATTAATAGTAAAGAAGTTAAATTACCACTTATCATTAGAAATATATTACCGGGTGATAAAATGCAAATTAAGAATCTAAAAGGTAGTAAAAAAATAAAAGATATTTTTATTGATATTAAACTAGACAAAGTTAAAAGAAAGAGTTATCCTATAGTAACGGATAGCGAAAATAATGTTATTTGGTTACCAGGAATAAAAAAATCAATATTTGATAAGGAAATTTCTGAAAAATATGATATAATACTTAAGTACATGGAGGAAGAAGGTTGAAAATAAAAACATAAATTTTGTTCACGACAAAAACCGTCAATGAAGACGCTAAAATAAACAGAAAGCGTG
>CANRGA010000028.1 GCA_947630055.1 uncultured Bacilli bacterium | reverse complement strand
TATAAAATAAATTTTGTTCAAGTTTCATGGCTATGTGTGCCTTGAACGAAGTGAAAGGAATGGATGGTTAATATGAATTTATATGATTTTGATAATACCATTATTAAAGGAGATTCATCAGTTAAATTAATAAAGTATTCATTTTTTAGACATCCAATAATGCTTATTATAAGCTCAATTAAAGCTTTAAAAGAAGTAATTAAAGGTAGTAGTTTGGGAAGCATTAAAAGTGAACTATTTAGTTTTGTAAAAAAAATACCTGATTTAGATAGTTACATTAATAAATTTATTTTAAAAAATAAAAAACATATTAAAAAATTTTATTTAGAGAGACAAAAAGAAAACGATGTAGTTATTTCAGCATCTTTTGATTTTATTATTGTTCCTTTTTGTCATAGCCTAGGCATTAAAAATGTTATTGCCACAAAATATGATACAAAAAAGGGGTGTATTATTGGTAAAAATTGTAAGGGAGAAGAAAAAGTAAAAAGATTTAAAGAAGTTTATAAAGATGCTAAAGTTTTTGAAGCTTATTCTGATTCCTTAAGTGATTTACCAATGTTTAAACTAGCAAAAAAAGCATATTTAGTTAAAAATGAACAAATAATTCCATATGAGGAAAAATAATTGTTAATAAGAATATTTTATGTTAAAATAATAAACATTAGAAATGAGGTATAATATGGCAAATGAAGAAAATGTCGCAATGGTTGGTGATACATTAGATACAATATTTATATATCCTGATGGAGTAGAAGAACCAGTATCATTTTATTTATATGATTTTAGAAGTGAAGAAGAAATACCAACATACTCACTTCCTGTACAATGTCCAATAGGAGTAGCAGTATATGGTCAAAAAGTTAATACTTTATGCTCAATTGTGGGTAGTAAAAATAAAATAATTATTACAGATATTCATAAAAATTGCAAAAATATGGGATGTAGTAGATAAAATATGAAATGGCTTAAAGATCATTTAGTAATTTCTCTTCTAATTGGTTTAGTAGTAGTTGTTAGTGCTATAATAGTTATCGTTGTAGTTAATAATAAACCAGAAATAAAAGAGGAAAATTTTGCTATAAAAACAGATGGATATTATGTATATAAAGGATCTGATGCTTGGTATCAAATAACATTTAAAGATGATGCAACATTTTTATATGAACCTTGGTATTGTCCTAAAAGTGCCTGTGGTGGTGGCGGTGATGAATCTGGTACATATAAAATAGATGGTAAAATTATTAACATTAATATTCCAGCTCATTATACTGATGGTGATCCAGTGATTGATGATATTGAATTAATTCCTGAGAAAAATTATCAAATTACAATAATAAGTGATAAACAAATAACTTTAAATGATGAAGAATATATCTGGCAAAAAGATAATATGTTTGATGAATATGAAGAATAAAAAAATAAACAAAATAAATATTATTAAAAAATTAGCATATTTTTTATTAGAGGTGTATATGAAAAAATTAATAATATTATTTAGTTTTTTAATTTGTTTTATTTTGCCAGTTAAAGCGGCCGAAGTAGTTGAATATAGCGAAAGTGCTATTTTAGTAGAAAGTACAACTGGTAAAGTATTATATGAAAAAGATGCTGATTTAGAAAGAGCACCAGCATCAATGACTAAAATAATGAGTATGATTCTTATAATGGATGCTATTAATAATGGTAATTTAAAAATGAATGATGATGTCGTTATTAGTGAGCATGCTAGTAGTATGGGTGGAAGTCAAGTCTATTTAAACACCGGTGAAACTTATAAAGTAAAAGAATTACTTAAATCAATTGCTATTGCATCAGCAAATGACGCCGTAACTGCTATGGCGGAAAAAGTTGGTGGTACTGAAGATAAATTTGTTGAGATGATGAATAATAAATGTAAAGAATTAGGGTGTACCCATACTAATTTTGTGAATCCTCATGGTCTTGATGCCGAAGGACATTTTAGTAGTGCAAGAGATATGGCTTTAATGGGTACTTATTTAGTTAATAATTATCCCGAAATATTGGATTTTACAAGTATTTATGAAGATTATTTACAAAGACCAGATGGATCTAGTACATGGCTTGTGAATACCAATAAGCTAATCAGATTCTATCAAGATGTTGATGGTCTTAAAACTGGTTTTACCGAAACAGCAGGTTATTGTTTAACCTCAACAGCAAAGAAAAATAATATGCGCCTAGTAGGAGTAGTTATGGGTGTAGATTCACCAGATAATAGAACGAGTGATACTGTAAAACTTTTAAATTATGGTTTTAATACTTTTAAATTATCTGTAGTTTATGAAAAAAATAAAGTAATTGATGAAGTAAGAGTAGAAAAAGGGAAAGATACATCTGTTAAATTAACTTTAATGAATGATGCTACTGAACTTTTAAATATCAATGATAAAGCGAAAAATTATACTATTAATATTAGCATTGATAAAATAGTAGCGCCGGTTAAAAAAGGCGATAAAGTTGGCATAGCAGAAATACTAGATAATGATGGTAATTTAATAACTAAAGTGGGTATAACAGTAAATAAAGATGTTAAGAAAGCTAATCTATGGGATTATTTTAAAAGAAATTTAAATATGACTTTAGCGGGTAAAAGTATAATTAAATAAAATTATACTTTTTATTTGTAGTAAACCAAATGTTAAGTTTGCAAGTGTTTTACTTAAATATAAATATACTTGATGTTATAATTTTATTTAAGGAGACTTTCTTATGGAAAAAGTAGTAAAAAAAAGCAAAAGAAATAAAAGAAAAATAAATAAAATTATAACAATATTATTATTAATAGCTATATTAGTGTTTTTTAGTGGGTTATTTTATTTAAATATTTTACCATTAGTAACAAGTATAATTATATTATTAGTAACTTTATTTATCAGTACTATTTTAGTATTATTTAATTTTAGTCGTAAAAAAGGGTTTCGTATTATTGGCTATTTCTTTAGTATTGTAATTATTAGTGTTTTTACTTTTGTCGCAGTATATTTATATAATACAATAGGTTTTCTTTTTAATGTAACATCAGGGAATGTTGCAATTAAAACTTATAATGTTGTAGTTTTAAATGATAGTAAATATAAAGATGTTAAAGACTTAAAAAATAAAGATGTTGGAATTAATAAAAATGATGAATCAATTAAAAAAGTAAAAGAAAAATTAAATAAAAAAGTCAAAGTTAAATATCAAGAATATGAAGATAGTAATGAAACAGTAGAGGACTTAATAAATGAAAAATTAGATGCTACTATATTAGAAGATAGTGAACTAGCTATCTTAGAAGAAAATAATTATGAATATTTTAGTAAATTAAAAAGTATATATAAAATAGAAATTAAAAATAGTATTAAAGATTTACAAGATGCAGTTAATATTAACAAAGAGCCATTTAATGTTTTTGTCAGTGGTATTGATACTTATGGTAAGATAAATGCTGTATCAAGAAGTGATGTTAATATTGTATTAACTGTTAATCCTAAAACAGAAAAAATATTAATTACTTGGATTCCTCGTGATTATTATGTTAATATTAATAATAATTCTATGAAAGATAAATTAACTCATGCTGGAATATATGGAGTAAATTCATCCATTTATGCTTTAGAACATTTACTTGATATTGATATTAATTATTATGTTAAAGTTAATTTTACTTCAGTTATTAAAATAGTTGATGCCTTAAATGGTATAACTGTTTATAATGATCAAACATTTACTACTAATGAAAAATATACATTTAGAAAAGGTACAGTTAATTTAAATGGTGAAAAAGCTTTATCTTTTGTTCGTGATAGACATCATGTAAGTGGCGGTGATATTGGTAGAGGTAAGAATCAAATTAAAGTACTTGAGGCTATTATTAATAAAGCACGTAGTAAAGAAATAATAACTTCATATAATAAACTTTTAAATTCTTTAAGTGGTGCTTTTGTTACAAATATTAGTCAAAATTCGATGATAGCATTTATTAAAAAAGAGATTAGTAATCCAAGAAATTGGCAAATAGAAAGTTATACTTTAGATGGTAAAGGAGCTTATGATTATACCTATTCTTATCGTAAAAATAAATTATATGTGATGATACCAGATAAAGAAATGGTGGAAACCGCTAAAGAAAAAATTAATAGCGTTTTAGAATAATTTGTGAAAAATAAATGAAATTAGCACTCGACACTTGCAATTGCTAAAAAATGTGCTATAATTATAAATGTAAGAGACATAAATGAGTCTTTTATGGGTATTATAATTATATAGTGCTAACCCTTTTGGGCGAACGACGCAAAACTGAAAGGAAGATTGATAATATGATGTTAATACCAAGAAGAAATTCATTTGATTTATGGGATGAGGTGTTTAATGATCCATTCTTTAGTAATCACGAATCAAAAGTAATGAGAACTGATATTAAAGAAAATAAAGATAATTATGACATCTTAATCGATTTACCAGGTTATGAAAAAGAAGACATCAAAGTTGATGTTGAAGATGGTTACTTAAATGTATCTGCTTCAATGAATTCTCATCATGAAGAAAAAGAAGATGGCAAATTTGTTCGTCGTGAAAGATATTTTGGTGAATGTTCTCGTAGTTTCTATGTAGGAGATGAATTACAAGCAGAAGATATTAAAGCAACTTTCAAAAATGGTACTTTAAAACTTGAAGTTCCAAAAATAGAAGAAACTAAGAAAATACCAGAAAAGAAATATATTAATATTGATTAAAAGTTGACTCGTTTCAACTTTTTTTATTTTATAAAGTATTTTTTGATTTAATAAATTCTCTTAAAATTTTAGTAAGGGCTCTTTTTTCAATACGAGAAACATAACTTCTAGATATACCTAAAGAGTCCGCTATTTCTTTTTGCGTTAAATCTTTTTCATTATTAAGACCATATCTTTTAATAATAATTTCTTTTTCTCTTTTATTAAGTTTTTTCATATATTTATTTAAAAGATCAATATTATCTTTAATTTGAATAGTATCTAGAATATCTTCACTTTTATCTTCTAACATATCTACTAAATTAATTTCATTACCTTCTTTATCATATCCAATGGAATCATTTAGGGATACTGTAAATTGATTCTTTTTATTACTTCTATAATACATAAGAATTTCGTTTTGAATACATCTTGCAGCATAAGTAGTTATTTTAACTTTAGGTGTTTTTTTATAGGTATCAACACCTTTAATTAGACCAATTGTCCCAATTGAAATTAAATCATCAGTTTCTGTATTTTTGTTATCAAATTTTTTAACAATATGTGCTACTAATCTTAAGTTATGTTCAATTAAAATATTACGAGCATCTTTATCTCCTTGTAACATTAAATCCACATATTTATCTTCATCTTCACTTGATAGTGGTGGTGGAAAAACATTATTACCATAAGATGCGGTAAAGAAAATCATACTTTTAACAAGATTAACTAAATTAAAAAACATTAAAACACTTCCATAGTAAAATATATGTAAATTTACAAAAAAATTATGAAAAAATTAAATAGTGCAAATATTGCCTTTTTCATATATAATATATTTAGGTGGTAGTATTATGAAAAAAGTAGTTTTAGTTGATGGTAATAATCTCTTATTTCGGTCTTATTATGCTACAGCATATACTGGTAATATAATGCGAAATAGTAAAGGATTTCCAACTAATGCTCTATATGGTTTTGCCGGAATGATTAATAAAATAATTGCAGAAGAAAATCCTGAGTATATGGTTGTGGCTTTTGATATAGGGAAAAATTTTCGTAAAGAAAAATATGATTTTTATAAAGAGGGAAGAAGTGAAACACCAGACGATTTAAAACTACAAATGCCAATAGCACGAGAAATACTTAAAGCGATGGGAATAGCTTATCTAGAACTTGCTCCTTATGAAGCAGATGACATTATTGGTACTGTGGCTAAATATGCTGAAAGTGATCCTGAATACTACACATTAATTGTATCTTCTGATAAAGATTTACTTCAATTAATTAGTTTTGAAACAGAAATAAAATTATTAAAACAAACTGGTTTTATTAGATATAATGAAGAATCTTTTAAAAAAGATTATGGTATTGAGCCAATTAAAATAATTGATTTAAAAGCTTTAATGGGTGATTCTTCAGATAATATTCCGGGTGTCAAAGGTATTGGTGAAAAAACAGCATTAAAGCTTTTACAAGAATATAAATCTTTAGATGGTATCTATGAAAATATTGATCAAATTAAAGGTAAAATGCAAGAAAAATTAATTCAAGATAAAGATAATGCTTATATGAGCTATGAACTTGCTACTATATATAGAGAAGTTCCAGTTAGTGTTAATTTTGAAGATTATAAATATATTGGACCTCAGGATTTAAAACTAAAAGAATTATATGAAGAATTAGAATTTTTTTCTTTATTAAAGAATTTACCAGAAACTAAAAAAGAAAAAAAAGAGAATAAATTTGAAATTGTAAATGATTTAAATACTATTAAATTAGATAATGATATTGCCTTTTATTTAGAAGTTAGTGATATCAATTATCATAAAGGATGGTCTTTAGCATTAAGTATAACTGATAAAAATAATACTTATTATATTCCCCAAAATTTAATTAAAGATGCTTTTAAATTAATACGTAATAAAAATGTTATTACGTATGATTTAAAAAAAGCATTAGTAGTAACTAAAGAAGATATTAAATGTGATTTTGATATGATGATAGCATCTTACTTAATTGATTATCCAGCAAGTGATGATATAACAAAATTAATGGCATCTTTTAATGAAGAATGTATTTCTTATGAAGATTTGAAAAAAAGTAAATTTGCAGATTTAGAAAATGTTGTTACTTTAAAAAGTAAATTTATTTATGAATATAGTAAAACAATTAATGAGCAAATGATTACAAGTGAACAAGAAAAAATATTTAAAGAAATTGAAATGCCTTTAACTTATGTTTTAGCTGATATGGAAATTGCAGGCTTTAAATTTGAACAAAGTGCTTTAGAAGGAATGAAAAAAGAAGTTGCAGAAAAAATTGAATTAGTAACCAAAGAAATTCATGAATTAAGTGGAGAAGATTTTAATGTTGCTAGTCCTAAACAATTAGGAATTGTCCTTTTTGAACATATGGGAATAGGCAAAAGTAAAAAGATTAATCGTGGTTATAAAACAGATATTAAAACATTACAAAAATATGTCGATAAGCATCCAATTATTCCTAAAGTTTTAGAATATCGAAGTTTAGCTAAACTACAAAATACTTATCTTGATGGTTTAAAAGATTTTGTTTTAAGTGATGGAAAAATTCATACTATTTTTAATCAAACTTTAACTAGAACAGGAAGACTTTCATCTATGGAACCAAATTTACAAAATATTCCTACAAGAGAAGAATATGGTAAACAAATAAGACTGGCTTTTGTTCCTTCAAATGATTTAATATTAAGTGCTGATTATTCACAAATAGAACTTCGTATTTTAGCACATATATCTGAATGTCAAGAATTAATTGATGCCTTTGTTAATGATGAAGATATTCATACTAAAGTAGCAGCAGATATTCATGGTATACCAGAAAGTGAAGTTACTAAACATATGCGTAGTATGGCTAAAGCAGTTATATTTGGTATTGTTTATGGTATAAGTGGTTTTGGTTTAGGAGAAAATTTACATATATCAAGAAGTGAAGCTAGTAAATTTATTGAAAAATATTATGAACTTTATCCAGGAGTTAAAAATTATATGACTAATATTGTTAAAGAAGCTTATGAAACTGGACAAGTTAAAACAATGTTTGGTCGTATTCGTAAAATTGCCGAACTTAAAGATAATAATTATCATGTAAGAACTATGGGGGAAAGAATGGCTTTAAATACACCAATTCAAGGAACTAGTGCCGATATAATGAAAATGGCTATGATCGAAGTTTATAATAAAATAAGGCAAAATAATTTAAAAAGTAAAATGATTTTACAAGTCCATGATGAAATAATTATTGACGCTATTAAAGAAGAAGTACCTAAATTAAAAGAAATAGTTCATGATGCAATGGAAAATGTTGTAAAATTAAGTGTACCACTTAAAATTGATATAAATACAGGTATTAATTGGTATGATGCAAAATAATAACAAACAAAGAGGATTAAGAAATTAATCCTCTTTAATTTTCTATTTTACAGATTGTCAAAAAAAAATTAAAAATAGTGTTTACAAATTCGGGGGGGGTATTATATAATAATCTTATAAAATAAAGTACAATGATACGACAAGTAAAGAGAGGATAAGATTATGAATGAGGAAGTAGAAAATAAAAAGGAAAAAAGAAAGCAAATAAGACTTGCAATAGTCGGAGTAGTAGCATTATTACTATTAACACTTAGTGCAACATTTGCTTATTTTATGATTAATACAACTAGTTCATCATCAAAAGCAAAAATAGATGTAGATGTTGAAGCTGTTGATAGTATTGCTTTAAAAGAAGTAACTAGTGATTTGCATATCAATTTAAATGCAGCTGATATGGCAATGGCTAATCAAAATACTGAATATTTTGGTGATGATGCGGAAGAAAATAATTATGTAAAAACATTAGAAGAAGGAATACATAATTTAGGTAAGTTAACTGCAACTGGTGGTAATGGTAAAACAAGATATATGTGTAGTGCTAATGCTGTAATAACTATGCAAGTAGCAAATGAAACTGATATGGGAAAATATTTTCAACCTGGTGATGCATACCTTTATTTAAGTGCTGGTTCATTAAATGAAAAAATAGATTTAAGTGAATTAAGTAGTACAGGAACAAAGACAATACCATTAAGTATAGGAATACAAAGTGAAAGTGAAAGAATATTAGATGGATATGTTGAAATCATTAACACATCAGCAGATCAAACATACCTTGCTGATAGAACATTAAATATCGATGTAACATTCCAAGATTTAGACTGTAATGTAGGAGTATCAAAAGTAGAAACTTATTTAAGAAGTAAAGATACAGATAATAAATTAACTGAAGATAAAGTTAGTGGAATGTATAGATACCAAGGTAATTCTATTTTAAGCAATTATGATGTAGTCGAAGGCACATTTGATAGAGAAGATATAATGAATAGTAATTATATATGTTTAGGAGCAGACTGTAATGCAACAGGAAAAGATTTATATCGAATAATCGGAGTAACAGAAGATGGATTATTAAAAGTTGTAAAAAATACTCCTGCAAATGATAGTATTGCATGGAATAGTGATTATCAGTCAGATATCAAATGGCCACAAAGTGAATTATACCAATATTTAAATAATGAGTTTTATAATACATTATCAATAGATTTAAAAGAAATGATAGTAGATTCAGAATGGAAATATGGCGATATTAATAGTTACTATGATAGTGAATACCAAAATGTATTTACCTCTGAAGAACTAGAAAAATATAATACATTATATGATGATATATATGAAAAAGGTTTATCAGATGAAGAAATAAGACCTAAAATAAAAGAAATAACAAAATTAGAATCAGAGGCAATGATAAAAACAGAAGAAAAAGCAACAAGTAAAATATCAAGTAAAGTAAGTTTAATGAGTTTGACTGATTATTGTTCTAGTTTTGAAAGTGATAAAGAAATAAATTGTATGACATCTTGGTATTATGATAGTTTATCAGGATTAAAAGAAACAGATTATGGAGTAAGTTGGTTAACACCACAAGATAATTGGTATTGGGAATGGACTATGTCGCGCTATGGGTTCTATGACAGTAATTACCTCGCTTGGCTTGTGTATGCGAATGGCTACGCGTACGACCGCAACCTGGACCTTGAGAATGCGGCGCGTCCAGTCTTCTATCTAAAGTCTGACTTGGAAATTAGCGGGGCAGGCACGATAGATAGTCCGTTTAGAACCGGCATTGAATAGAAGAATGTTGGTAAGGACGTTTGATTAGTACTAATTGAAGATTGGTAACGTTGTAGTTGCCCTGGGCGGTAGATCGCCCGGGCAATTATAAACCTAGTAATTTATGCTCTTTTTAGGTCCCAAAGGATAGAATTTTGAGTATGTATTGATAAAGAAAATCGGAACCAGTCTTTTTAAATTAGATTAAAAATGAACATTTAAATATGTTCTTTTTAATATATAGAAAAGGAGAGTGATAAGAAAATATAAATATAATAGATAGAGTTTTAGAACATGCAAAAGAAGAGGTGATATAAATAAAAAAAGACGTAATAGAACTAAGAAAAAGTGGTAAATTTTATAACTGTTTTGGTGATGATGCTATTATAATTCATTATTTACTGGGATATAAGTATGTTCCTGCTAAAGGTGGAGTTGGTTTTCCTGAATCAGCTTATAATAAAGTAATAAATAATATGGAAGATGCTGAAGTATCTTATATAGTATATGATAATAATAGTGTAGTAGCAGAAAAAATTTTTAAAAGAATAAATTGTTATAAAGATTTACTTAAAAAAGGATTAAAAGAATTAAATAATGAAGTAAGATATCAAAAAATAGAAGATAAAATTAAAACTTTAACACCAAAAGAATTAGATCATATCTTAGATGTTTTGGAAGATGCAGTATCATAGCGAAGAATTTTTAATTGTTAAAAAATTAAAAAAATTTATTATAGATTTAGAAAAAATTATAGTTAACTTTCCGAGAAAAGATTTTTTAACTAAAGATAAAATATATAAAGATGCTTTAGATACTTTGGAATTAGTTTTTATTGCTAATAGTGTTAATTCTTATGATAAAAAATCTTTACAAGTAAAAATACTTGCTAAAATTAGTATGTTAGATTTTTATTTAGAAAGAGCATATAAAAATAAATATATAAATGAAAAACAATGTATAGAGAGAAGTAAAGAGTTAGCAGAAATAACTAAAATGGTTTATAAATGGGTTCATAATGCATGACTATGTAAATATTAATAATATTTTAAAATTATATGAATTAGAGATTAGTAAAAATGTTAAAAATAAACATAAAGTATATTTATTTGAAAAGAATAAAATGCAAAATATAGCTGATATTAAAAAAATATTAGAAAGTAATAATTATGATGGAGGAATATATAATATTTTTTTAATAAGAGAACCAAAGCATCGAATAGTTATGGCTCTCAATTTAAAAGATAAAATAATAAATCATTTTGTAGCTAAATATGTTTTAGAGGTAAAACTTACTAAATATTTAGATGAAAGAAATATTGCCACGAGAAAAAATATGGGGCTTGATTATGGTTATAAATTATTAAATAAATATTTAGAGAGAATGAAAAAATATAATAATTTTTATGTTTTAAAAATAGATATAAGTAAATATTTTTATACCATAGATCATGATGTATTACTTAATTTATTAAAAGATAAATTAAGTGAAGATGAATATTTAATTATCAAAAATATTATTAATAGTACTAATAAAGAATATATAAATAATAAAATAAAGATTATTAAAGAAAGATATATAAATAAACATCCAAAGTGTAGTAAAGAAGTAAATGATATTCCATATTATATAGTAGGTAAAGGACTTCCTATAGGTAATATGACTAGTCAATTTTTATCAATATTTTATTTATATGAATTAGATCATTATATTGTAAATAATTTACATATCAAGTATTATATTAGATATATGGATGATTTTGTTTTAATTCATCAAGATAGAGAAGTATTAAAGAATGCTTTAGAAGAAATAGAGAAGATATTAAATAATAAATATAAACTCAAAATTAATAAAAAGAAAACTAAAATAGGTAGTATTAAAGATGGATTTTCATTCTTAGGTTATACATTTAAAGTAGTAAATAAAAAAACTATTGTTAAAATTAAGAAGGAAAGTTATGATAAAATAAAGAAAAGAGTAAAAGAAGTAAGATATTTATATAGTAATGGTGTTATAGATTTTAATACGGCATTTTGTTCAATTATGACTTATTGGTATAATAGAAAGTATGGAAATGTTTTAAAAGTGAGAAGAGTTATTGATAGGTATTGGTTTGATAGAATATGAGTATCAGAAATAGATATGTATTTATTAAGAGAACATATCCTAATACTATAGTAGTTTTTAAAAAAGAAAATAAATATAAAAGTTATGGCGAATATGAAAAGTTTTTAGAATATTTAAAATTTCACAAATTAAATGATTTAAATAAATTAAATATAAATTATATAGTAATTGGGAATATGACAATACAAGAATATAAGACATTTGAAAATAATAATTTTAATATCTATTATTCCAAATTTAATTTATTTAAATTATTTAATCAAATTCGTCAACGAAGACGTTAAAATAGGAAAATTTTAGGTTTGCATGCCTAAAAATTCTATCTATGAACTATTAGTTAACCCTAATAGTTCTTTTTATAATTTGTGAAATTGTTTAAGAAATGTTAGGAAAATGCAAAGCATTAATCGTGAGATTCAGGCTAAAAAAAGTGTGAAACAAAAATTTGTGAAAGATGTGCTGTAGGGTAAAATTCAACAAAATACCCAACAAAGTGAAAAATTGCTTTTTTGAATTAGTTACTAATATAATTTACTAGGAAATTACTAGGAAATTACTAGGAAATTACTAGGAAATTACTAGGAAATATAGTATAATGAATTTACTAATAATTGGAGGTGTAAAATGATAGAAACTATCGAAAACTCAAGAACTGAGTTTAAAGTCAAATTGGTTGATGACTTAGAAGAGTCAGTCATAGCTTTTTTAAATAAAGATGGAGGTAATATTTATATTGGCGTTGATGATAATGGAAATATAGTAGGTTTAAAAAGCGATATCGATTTATTACAAAGAAAAGTAAAAGATCGGATTATTTCTAATATCGAACCATCAGTTTTAGGGTTATTTGATTTAGAAGTTTTAGAAAAAGAAGGTAAAAATTATTTAAAAATAATTGTTGCTAAGGGATCTGAAACACCATATCATATAAAAGGTATGGGAATGACTCCAGATAGTTGTTTTATAAGAGTAGGAAGTTCTAATGAAAGAATGAATGAACATTTAATAAATAAAATGTTTGGAGAAAGGACAAGAAATTCATTAAAAAATATTATATCTCCAAGACAAGATTTAACTTTTAGTGATTTAAAGATATATTATGTTGAAAAGGGATTTGAAGTGGGAGATAACTTTGAAAAACAATTAGACTTTTATACTGAAGATGGAAAATACAATTATGTTGCTTATCTTCTAGCAGATGAAAATCG
>CANRGA010000027.1 GCA_947630055.1 uncultured Bacilli bacterium | reverse complement strand
TACTACAATTACTATTAAACATTTTACATATTTTTCTTTCATAATCTTATCCTCTCTTTATATGTTGTATCATTGTACTTTATTTTATAAGATTATTATATAATACCCCCCCCGAGAGTCAAGAATTTTTGCATAAAAAAAATAACCAATCAATTAATTGGTTATTTATTTTTACTATCAATAATTATAGTTATAGGTCCATCATTAGTAATATTTAATGTCATATCTGCTCCAAAAACACCAGTAACTGTAGGAACTATTTCATTAAGTTTTTGATTAAATAAATCATATAACTTAGTTGCTTCACTTCCATTTAAAGCTTTCATATAACTAGGACGATTCCCTTTATTAGTTTCAGCATATAAAGTAAATTGACTAATAGATAATATTGAACCATTAATATCAATTATACTTTTATTCATTATCCCATTGTCATCATCAAATATTCTTAGATTAGTTACTTTTTTAACTATATAATTAATATCATCTATGGTATCTCCTTCCGTAAAACAAGATAAAATAACTAAACCATATGGAATACTATTATATACTTTATTATCAATAACTACATTACTTTCTTTACTTCTTTGAATAACTACTTTCATAAATTCTCCATTAATTCAATATTTTTAAAACTTTTAATATGATTTTTAAAATTATCTAATTCTTCTTTATTTTTTACTTTAATAGTTATTTTACTATATAAAGTATGATCTATTTCATTATTTTTTATTTCAACGATACTTAGTTTTTCTCTAATAGCTTCTTCGATAATAGATGTTAAATTATCAGTAGTATTAATTCTAATATTAAGGGTGGATAAATAACTATTAGTAGAATTATCATTCCATTCTACTTTAATAATTCTCTCTTCTTTCATTTTGGCATTAGGACAATTCTTTTTATGAACAGATACACCCTCACCTTTAGTGACAAAGCCAATTATTTCATCGCCTTTAACCGGATGACAACATTTAGCTAAAGAATACATAATATTAGTATTACCATCAACAATAATATCATCTTTACTATTATTCTTAATAATAGTTGGTCTTAATCTTTCCATTAAAATATCATCAACATTTTGTTTATCATCTTTTGTTAAGTTAATAATATAACCAACTGTATATCTAAGTGATCCAATGGAAGAATATAAATCATCTATTGTATCTAATTTTAAATCTTTTAAGATTTTCTTTAAATTATCGTCATTTAAGACATCACTATAACTAAGTTTTCTCTTACGTAATTCCTTTTCTAAAATAAGTTTACCTTTACTAACTATAGCTTCATGTTCTTGTTTACTAAAATATGATTTTATTTTAGCTTTAGCAGATGGCGTTTTAACAAAATTTAACCAATCTTTATTAGGAGTTGCACTACTATTTGTAGTAAGTTTAACAACATCATTATTTTGTAAATGATAAGATAAAGGTACAATACTATCATTGACTATTGCTCCAGTTAAAGTATCTCCTATTTTACTATGAATACGATAAGCAAAATCAATTGGTGTTGAATCTTTAGGAAGTTCTATTACATCACCTTTTGGGGTAAAGACATAGATAAGTTCACTAAGTAAATTGCTTTGAACAGTACTGGCAAAAGCTTCTTCATTTTCTTCATTATAAGCTTCAATAATATTACGAAACATTTCTAGTTTTTGTTCCATAATAGCTTGAACTTTCTTAGTACCCTTTTCTTTATAAGACCAGTGAGATGCAATACCTTTTTCGGCAATTTCATCCATTTCATAAGTTCTTACTTGAACTTCAAAAACATTATTATCTTCATCATAAATAGTAGTATGCAAACTTTGATACATATTAGCTTTAGGATTGGCAATATAATCTTTAAATCTTCCTCTCATTTGTTTATATTTACTATGAATTAAATTAATAACTTGGTAACATTCATTTTCACTATCTACAAATATTCTTAATGCTAAAATATCATAGATATCTTTAAATTTTTTACCATTAGCCATTTTATTATAAATACTATATACACTTTTAACTCTACTCTTTATTTTATGTTTAATATTATTTTCATTTAAAAGTTGAGTTAAATCATTTTGCATTTTTGCTAAATTATCATTTAATTTACCATTAGCATTATTAAGCATATTTAAAATATCATTATAAATATCTGGTTTTAATATTTTAAGACAAATATTTTCTAGTTCACTTTTAATCGAATTAATACCTAAACGATGAGCAATAGGTATTAAAACATTCATTGTTTCATTTGCTCTTACTCTTTGTTTTTCTAAAGGTAGTGCCCAAATAGTTCGCATATTATGTAACCTATCAGCAAGTTTAATATATAAAACCCTTGGATCTTTAGCAAGACCAACTAAAACTTTTCTTAAATAAATGGCAGATGATTCTGTTTCATCATTTAATTCTAATTTATTTATTTTAGAAACACATTCAACAATAGTAGCAACCTCACTACCAAAAATACTTTCTAATTCTTCTTTTGTAGAATTGCCATGATTTAATACTTCATGTAAAAGTGACGCCACAATTGTCGTTTCATCAACATTTAAATCAATTAATATTTCCGTTACATGCAAAGGATGAGTGATGTAATCATCACCAGATTGTCTTTTTAATCCATCATGTTCATTCAAAGCAAAATTATATGCTTTTTTAATTCTATCAATTGCATCATCATCTAAATAATCTAATTTATTTAATATAGTTTGTATATCAATTTTTGTATCTTTCAATTATACCATCCTATTCATTTATATTTTGATATTGAATTATTTTTTTCTTTAAGTAAATATCTAAATTCATTGCATCAATATTTAAAATATTATCAACTAATTCATATATACGTAAATCTTTTTTGTTTTGCCATATATTTTCTACACAATAATTCCAAATATCTTTTTCTTTTATATAATATAATTTTTCACGTTTAAGTTCGGCTACTTTTGTTTTCAAAGCAGGAAGTATTCTTATATAAAGTTCATTAACATTATTATATTTTTCGGCTTCTTTAACCATAAAAGTAGACCTTCTTTCATAATATTATTATATAACATTTTATTTTTCTTTTAAAGGTGAATTATGAAATCTAAAAATATATTTATTAAATCTACTTTAATTTTAATCCTTGGTGGTATTATTACTAAAATACTTGCATTTATTATTAGAATTATTTATACAAGAATTGTTGGAGCAGAAGTTTTAGGTTTATATTCTTTAGTTACCCCAACTTACTCCCTTCTTGTTACCATTGCTACTTTAGCACTGCCTACTACTATATCTAAATTAATAGCGGAAAATAAGCACAATAATTTAAAAATAATATCAACTTCTACTATTCTTATTATGGCTATTAACTTTGTTGTAGTTTTATTTATGCTTTTCTCGGCAAAATTTATTGCCGTTAATCTTTTACATGAAGAAAGATGCTACTTACTTATTATTGCGATGAGTCTAACATTCCCAATTATTTCAATTTCTTGTATTATTAAAGGATATTTTTATGGGAAACAAAATATGGTTCCCAATGTAGTATCAAATATTATTGAAGAACTAGTAAGAGGTACTTTAATTTATCTATTTGTACCATCTATTATGGCTAGAAGTGAAATACTAGCTGCAGCATCTCTATTTATTATCTCTTTTTTTGAAGAAGTAATTTCTATTTTTGTCAATCTCTTATTTTTACCTAAACATATTAAGATTAGAAAAAATGATTTAATACCTGATAAATATACTTTAAAAAATATCTTAAATATTTCTCTTCCTACTGTGTCATCTCGTATAATTGGTAATATTGGTTATTTTTTTGAGCCTATAATTCTTACTAATTTACTTTTATTTTCTGGTTACTCTAATAATTATATTTTAGTGGAATATGGAGCTTATAATGCCTATTCTATTGCCATACTTACTGTGCCATCATTTTTTATTACCGCCATATCTTCTTCTTTAATCCCTGAGGTAAGCAAAAACTATTTACAATGCAATTATAGGTGTATGAAAAAAAGGCTTAAAGAAGCATTAACTTTTGCTTTATTTATTGGAATAAGTTATTCCGTTATTCTAATGTTTTTTGGCGATACTATTTTAAACTTTTTATATAATACGCATTTAGGTATTAATTATATTAATATACTTGCTCCAATATTTCCATTATTTTATATTGAAAATATTTTAATTAGTTATTTACAAGCATTAGATAAAGCCCATATTACTATGAAAATAACTATTATTGGTGTTATTGTTAAATTAGTAGTGCTTGCTAGTACTTCTCTAATGCATATCGGTATGTATTCTTTAATAGCATCCGAAATTGCTAATATTTTCTTAGTAGTTTTTTTAAATATTTACTACGTCCATAAATTTACAAAAAAATTATAAATACCATAACTTTTTATTATCTTTGTAAACTTCTTTAATAAAACCACAACCTAAACATTCTTCCCCTAAGTATAAGACACATGCTTGACCAGGAGTAACTGATTTAGCTTTATCTTTATATTTAACTAATATTTGATTATTTTCTAGATATTCTAGTTCAACTGGCACATCAGTACTACGATATCTAAATTTAGCGGTACAAAACACAGGATGAGTTGCACTTATAAAATTGACATTTTCAATTAGACAAGCATCACTATATAAATATTCTTCATCGCCAATAGTTACATATAAAATATTCTTCTTGACATCTTTGCCGCAAACAAAATGTCTTTCTTCATAGCCAGATATTCCGACATTTTTTCTTTGTCCAATGGTATAATTCATTAAACCTTTATGTTCACCGATAACTTCACCCGTTTTAACATTTATTATTGGTCCTTTATTTTCTTTTAAAAAATTTCTAACGAATTTTTGAAAATTTCTTTCGCCAATAAAACAAATACCAGTTGAATCTTTTTTATCTGCCACGATTAGACCTTGTTCATCAGCTATTTTTCTTACTTCACTTTTAAGTAAATGACCAATGGGAAACATGACATTTTTAAGTTGATCTGGAGTTACATCGGCTAAAAAATAAGTTTGATCTTTATTTAAATCAACTGCCCGAAGTAATCTATTACCTGCAATTCTTGCATAATGCCCTGTGGCAATATAATCGGCACCAAGTTTCATAGCTTCTTTTTTAAATAAATCAAATTTAATATATTTATTACATAATAAATCAGGATTAGGAGTTCTACCCTTTTCAAGTTCATCTAAAAAATATTTAAAAACATAATCCCAATATTCCTTAATAAAATCAACACGGTGTAATGGAATATCTAACTTTTCACATACTTTTTTAGCATCGTTATAATCTCTTTCTTGCGGACAAATAATATCATCATTTTGAAAATCTTCGCCATTAATGGTACTATCCCAATTACGCATAAAAAGGGCTATAACATTATAACCTTCTTTTTTGAGTAGATAGGCTGCTACCGCACTATCAACGCCACCACTCATTCCTACAACTACAGTTTCTTTCACAGTAATCACCCAAATTCTTTCCTATTTTAGCATATATTTTTTATTTTGCAACTTAAATACATAAATCTAAAATATAATTTATTAAAATTGTATCTTTATCTATTTGCCCACTTTTATATTTATAATCAATATCAGCAAGTTTAAGTATTTCTTCTTTTATTTCGTTCTCTCGATAATTTCTTAAATTATTTTGAATCTTTTGGTATTGCCAATCAGCAATTTTTAAATTTCTTAATAAATCACTATGATTATAATGATTTTTTTCATAGATAAGTACTGTTAACATCATTTTAAATTCACGATATAAAAGAGCTAAGATAACACTAGGATCTACTTTAAATATCACTAGTTCATCTAAATATTTTAAAGAACTAGATAGATCTCTTGCTATCATACTATCTATTAGTTTAAAATTATTCTCTTCAATAGTTTTAGCAGTAAGTGCTACAACATCTTCATATTTAATTATTTTATCTTCATCATTATAAGTCATTATTTTATTAAGTTCATTTATACATAAATCAAAATTACCTAAAGAATTATTAATGATATGCCATAAAGATTTATCTTCTATTTTATAACCTTTTTTATTAATTATTTTAAGTAATTCATTTTTCATATCTGTTTTACTAATTGAAGGATAGACAAATAAATTATTATGTTCTTTTAAAATACTAACTATTTTCTTTTTACTATCAGCATTAGTTCTAGATATAAATATTAAAATAGTATTAGGATTTTCTCTTTCTAAATATTTCATTAATTTACTTAAATCTTCTTTACTTTTATTAGTATCACCACTTCTTGATGCACTAAAACATTTAGCATTTTTAACTATAATACACTTTTTATCATTAAACATTGATAAATAACTAGCTTCTTCTAATACTTCATTCATTGTATTTACATCCATATTAAAAGTGACAATATTATCGATACCATCTTTAAGTTCTTGAAGCTTTTGTTCAATAAAATAATTTGTTTCACTAACTAATAAATATGTATTCATATAATTATTATCTCATTAATGAAAAAAATAGTAAATAAAATAAATTAATTTTCTATTTTATAAGTTGTTATATATAAATTTTTATTTGATATATATTCAACTACATATTTGTTTTTCTTTTTAACTATTAATATTCCTTCCGTTTTATTATTAGATTTTTCTTTAATATTTCTATCAATATATTCCATGTAAAATTCTATTTGTCCTTTATCCTTGATATTATATTCTCTTGTCTTTATTTCAACTACTATATAACTATTTAATTTAACATTAAAAAACAATAAATCTATTTTATAAGTTTTATTATCTATTTTTATTTTATATTCATGACCTAATAGGGCGAATCCTACTCCAAGTTCGAGAAATTTGCTTTCTAACATATTAATTAATAATTTATGAAGTGCTTTTTCTTCTATTTCGTTTGCTTTTTTATCACTTTTAATGATAATCGGGTCTTTTAACATATCACTTAATGTCAAAGAATAATTATCATCATTTATTAATTTAATATTTTCTTTATCAGCATATGAAAGCCTTTCAAAAGATTTACTTTTTATTTCGTTAATTAATTCCCTAACAGATAAATTATTAAGTATTACTTGATTAATATAATAATTTCGTTCATTTTCATCTTTAATTGGTAATAAATAACGATAATGTGTCCATGTTAAAATTCCGCTCACTGAGCGGAATTTTGGAAAACACAAATAAAATTGTCTCATATTAAATAGCTGAGATTTTTTATATGCACTACCAAATTCTCGTGATAATTTCTCGCCCCACTTCTTAATTAAATTATCACCATATTTAGCTCTTTCGGCACCACCTTGTGCATCAATTAATAACTTACCTATTTCCCAATTGGTTTTTAATATTTCATAGTTATCTTGATATTCTCTTACCTGATGATTTGCTTCTTTTTCTTTAATTAATTCTATTATTTCATTATAATATTTTTCTGACATAAAAATTCTCCTCTCACTTATATATATAGTAACTTTTTAGCCAATTTCCTTTTTTTAAGAAAAATTTCACAAAAAAGTTTATTATTTATTAAAATTTTTTGAGAAGAAAAATTTAACCATAAGAAAATGAGCGTACGCTCACTATTCTATATAAACATTATATAATGTATTATATTTTATGGTAATAATTATTCTTTGTATAGTTATTTTTTCCTATAAACTATCCAAATATTCATTATATTTTTTATCAGTAATTAAATTTATATCAATTTTAAATTCATTTATAATATCCATTAATCTATTAATTTCTTCTATATGACTATACTCAATATTTTTTACTTCAATTTCAATAAATTTACCAATATTTTTTACTTCATCAAAAGCAAATTCATATTTATTTTTATACAATATTTTAGTTCTCTTTTTCTCTATAACTCCTTTCTTTTCTAATCCTAAATTTAAAAGTATCTTTTCTAAATTATCATAATTATCAATGATTGTTTCATATTCATCTCGTGTTTTATCATTATTTTCTTTTTTATAACTTAAAATATATAAATCATTTTCTTTTCTAATTCTTAATGTTTCTTTATATTCTTTTTTTATGGGCATTTTAAAATAAATATCTTTTTCCACGACTTCTTTTATATTATTACTTTTGTCTTTTAAAAGATTCGATAATCTTTTATATTCATTATCATCTACTTTTAATTTAACTTCTATTTCTAGGGGAATATTATTATAATAATTTTGATCTAATAAAGAATATAAATTGCAATGAAATATACTAGATAATTTAAATAACAGATTAATATCCGGAATTGTTCTATCACATTCCCAACTTGAAATAGTTTTATTAGATACATATAATTTATCAGCAAGTTCTTCTTGCGTTAAATTGTTTTCTATTCTTAACTTTTTGATTTTTTCACCCAAAATATTCATTACTCTTCCTCCTACAACTATATTTTATCATAAGATAATTTAGTTTTTATCTATTATATGTAGAATTATTTAAATATAAAATAGTGCTACTTAAAAGTAACACTATTAAATTTAAGGTATATATGTTTTAATAGTATACCTATTTTGTTTTATTTTTACTTCAATTGTTCCACTTTCATCTGTTCTATATACTTGGTAACCTGCTAAAGTTTCTAATACACTTTCTTTTGGATGACCATAGCGATTATTTTTACCAACGGATATTACTGATATATCGGGACTCACTACCCTAATAAAATTAGAACTAGTTGATGTATCACTACCATGATGGCCTATTTTTAAAAAGTTAGCCTTGATATTATAATCATCAATTAACTTCTCTTCTATTTCTTTTGGTGCATCACCCATAAATAGAAATTTATAATTAAAAATACTTAAATAAGTAATTATACTACTATAATTTTCATCATCACTTAGATAATTATTGATATTTTGGAAATTAAAATATTTACTTTGATAACTACTTACAACATGACCTTTTTTGCTTATTTCTTTTTCTAAATTATTATAAGTATTTTTATTTAATATAATATTATCGATATGATAGTTTTCTAAATAATTTAAGGCCTCTTTCGCATGATCAGCATCACCATGACTTACAATAAGTAAATTTATTTTAGAAATACCTAAACTTTTTAAAAAAGTGATGACATTATTTGAGACATGATAATCACTATTAGCAATTCCTCCCGTATCAATCATTATTACTTTCGTTTTATGGGGACTTATTAAAAGTGCTGAATCTCCCTGTCCCACATCTAAATAATAAACATAATAATTACTATCTAACTCAGGATAAATATAATTTAAACTAAATACTATAAATACTAAATAAAACAATTTAGAATTTTTATACTTATAATATAAATATAAAAATAAATAATATAATATTATTAAGATAGTAGACATCTTAGGTATAATTACACTTAATTTCAAATTATAAAATATATTAGTAGATATCTCTAATAAACTAATAAAAATATTTAAGAGAAAACTTAAGAAAGGTAATATAAATACTAAAATACTTAATGGAAATATTACAACAGAAATAAGGGGTACATAAAACACATTTAAAAATATGCTTAGTAAATTTATTTCATAATTCATATTTATTGTAATTGGCATGCTAACTACAAATGAAATTAAACTTATTTTAAATATTTGTTTTAAATAACTACCCGTAATTTTATTACTCATAAGCATAATTGATAATGTAATTAAAAATGAATATTGAAATCCAGTATTATAAAGCATAAAAGGATTTATTAAAAGAATAATAAATGCGGTAAGAAAAAGTACCCTTTTATTATCTAAGGAAATATCCCAGTAATCTAAAATATTTTTTAAGAAATAAAATATAACTGAACGCATGACTGAGGCAGCAAAACTAGTAATAAACATAAAATAAAACAGAATACTTGATATAATAGTTTTTTTAAATTTAATATTTTTAAGTATTTTATCGAGAACTAAAATAATAAAACTAATATGCATCCCGGAAATAGCAAATAAATGCCATATTCCGTTTGTTTTATAAGCATTTGATGTATTACTATCTAAATATGATTTATCTCCTAGAATAAATAAATTAAGATAAGTTTTAATACTTTTATCATAACTATCAATATGTTTAATTATTTTATTCTTAATTTTATAAAATATATTTTCATCTTTTATTACTTTTATATCACTAGCGGTAAAAGATAAATAAATTTTATTTTGATAGAGATAATCTTTATAATCAAATGTATTGGGAATTGTATTATGAGTTAATTCTTTTACTTTACCAGTTAATTTGACATATTTTCCTAAAATATTTGGATCAATATCTTCTTCATTTAAATAATATATACATTGTACTTTTTCTTCACCTTTTAAGATAAAACTTATGTATTCATCTTTTTTGGTTAAATCTATCACATATCCTTCAATTTCAGTTGGTTCATCTAATTTAGATTCATATTTAATAATTATGGTAGTAAATAAAACATAGATACTAAGTAGAACAAAGAGAAAAATATAAAATAATTTAGACTGTAATATAGTCTTTAATTTTGGCAAAAATTGCATCACCGATACCTTTGACATTTTTTATATCGTCAATACTTTTAAAATTACCATTTTGCGTACGATAATTAATAATATCTTCGGCTTTAGCATCACCAATACCACTTAAAGATGTTAATTCAGCCTTAGTTGCCGTATTAATATTAATAATCTTTTTTTGATTAGTTGTTGTACTACTTTTATTAGTATTATTGGTTGAATTAGATGAACTTGATGTACTTGATGAACTATTACTAGAATTAGAACTTATCGAAACATTACTATCTGTGGTAGTAGCTACTATTTCACTTTGTTTATTTTCGGTGCAATTACTGATATCATAACTACTACAGTTACATACTGTTTCACTTACTTGATTTTTCTTTTTCATATCAGCATTGGTATAAACATAAACAACTAGTTCATCAGATACTTTACGACTTAAATTGATATTATTAGTATAAGCATCTTTTGTAAATCCGCCAGCTAGTTTGATTACATCATTAATGATATTATCGCTTTTAACTTCAAAGACGCCAGGTGTTTTAACAGCGCCTTTTACTTCAACAAAAAGATTTGTTTTTGGTGTCTCTTCTTCTTTTTTGCTAATATCATCATTTTCAGGATAATCACATGTTAAATTTAATTTCTCATATAATAAATATCCTGATGTACCTAGCAAAATAATGTTCATTATAATACTAATAAATAGCATGGTAAATTTATTAGTTTTGACAAAATCAAAAAAATCCATAAAAACCTCCTTTCACTTATATATATAGAAGTTTTTTTATGGATTTCCTTTTTTTTCGCGAAAATTTATGAAAAATATTTATAAAAATTATTTATTTAGCCAATTTTTTTAATTCCAAGCGATACTTTGTATCATTATTTTCAATAGCTACTCTCTCTGTTACAAAAATCATTGCAACAAAGTTAAGAGTTGATGAGCCACCGTAACTTAAGAATGGAAGTGGTACTCCAGTTAAAGGTAAAATTGAAAGCATACCACATAAATTAATTATTATATGAAAGGCAATTAACCAAAATGTTCCATATGCTAAAATTGAATTTCGTAAATTATAAGCACTCTTAGCTATTTTTAATATTCGATATAAAAGTAAAGCATAAACAAGTAAAACTCCAACACCAGTAAGAAGGCCTAATTCTTCAACTAAAACAGCGAAAATAAAATCAGTATGACTTTCTGGTAAGTATAGGAATTTTTGCGTACTATTACCAATACCTACGCCAGTAAGACCACCATTATTAATAGCAATATAACCATTACAAACCTGATAACCTGTATCTTCTTTATATCTTTGACATGGATTTTGAAAATTAAATCTTTTCATTTGTTCACTATTTAAAATTTCAGCACCACTATATAGAAGGGCTACACATAAAATTATTGCTCCAATTCCCAGTATTAGCATAATTTTTGGTAAATTACTTTTAGCAATTGGCACACTTATAAATATACAGAATGCTATGGCTACAAGTATTGCAGCACTACCAAAGTCTGGTTGCATTAAAATAAGTAAGGCAATTATTCCCACTATAAATAAAGGAATAAAATGTAGATAAACATTAGTAACTTTTCTCTTAATTAAAATATTATAAAATACCGCCATAAAAATAATAATGGCCGATTTGGCAAACTCTGATGGTTGAATAGCAATTCCTGTACCAGGAATGTAAAACCAACTCTGAGCATGATTCGTAAGTTTACCATAAAAAAGTAACAAAGTTAAAACGACTATTATCCCAATTACAAAAAAATATGAAAGGGTTTTATAATATTTAGTTGGTATTTGTAAAATAATTATTCCGCCAAAGAAAGCAACACCTAAAAAGATAAGTTGTCTTATAAAAAAATAGGTTGGTTCTTTATTGTATCGAAGAATAGCTGCAGCCATAGATGAAGAAAAAACCATAATAAGGCCCATACTACAAAGAAGTATGGTTAAAATTAATAAAGGTTTATCCATTTTGGCGAATTTATTTTTCATAATACCAATCCTATAATAATCATATCACAAAAAGAAATTATACAAAATAATTATTAATTTTTTTATGTCAAAATGTGACTAAGATTAATAAAATATAATAGATACATAAAGGAGGTATAATATGTATTATTACGGAAATAATGGTTACTATGGTGGTAACTATGCTAGTACTCCTTGTTATGGTGGCGCTGGCTATGCTGGTTACACAAGTGGCTATGGTATAGGCGCAGCCATTTGGATTGTTCTATTTATTTTATTAGTTATTATAATTGGTGCTGGTTGGTTTACTGGTAATAATAATAACTTTAATAATTAAGGAGTTAAACTCCTTTTTTTATTTGTTTTCTAATTTTTTCTCAAATTCAGCATCAATTTTCTTTAAAAGAAGATCTTTAGTATAATTTACATCTTTTAAAATATTACTTTCTCCAAATTGATCTAAATAACGAAGGTAGAAAGTTTCGACAAAAAGGGTACTAAAATTATCAGTTATTTCTTCAATAAATTCATTTGTTTTTTTATTCATTTTTTCATCACCAGTAATAGATTATCATAAAATTACCAAAAAGAATGTCGAATAATGTCAGAAAAATGAATTTTTTTAAATTATTGTAAAATAAAACTCTGTCATATTACATAACAGAGTTTTATTTTTAATTATATTATTTAGTTTTTAACGCTGCTTGAGCTGCTGCAAGTCTTGCAATTGGTACTCTATAAGGTGAACAAGATACATAATTAAGTCCTACATTATGAC